>JBDTTD010000006.1:0-25374 GCA_039930805.1 Gemmatimonadales bacterium
GGCAGCTGGGTCTGGATGAGTGTTTTCCGCCTCCGGATAGCGTCTGCGATCATCGGCGAACTCTCGCCGGTGGATACCGCTGACGTCGACCTAAGCATCCCGCCAATTGGGTGGAGAATGGTGGGGCAGAGAGGTTCCGGCTTTGTGAGCATCGTGAATGCCGATTCGCTTGACTCGCGGGCGACGGCGCTCCAATCGGCTGGCCCCGTGCACCACCTCGCAGAGCTGATATTGGGGCGGCCATTCCGGCCTAGAAACACCGGCGCCAGGTATCCTCGGCCACTGTATCGAGGGGACCAGCCATTCTACGGCTGTCGGAGAAGACCGGCGTGAGCGGCGGCCCCACCAAGGCGGCGGTGCTTCGTTCCACGTTCAGCGGGCTCGGAAATCAGTATGCCGGGACCCTGGTAACCGGGGCAGGCCAGTTCGTGGTGACGGCGATACTCGCCCGGCTGCTTACTCCGCAGGACTACGGGCTGGTGGGACTCGCGGCGGTGTACATCGGACTGGCAGCCATCCTGGCGAATTTCGGCATAGCGCCGGCGCTCATCCGGCAGCCAGAGATCAATCCCCGCTACGTGCGTGCAGGATTCACCGCCACCATTCTGATGGGGATGCTCACCACGGCGCTCGTGTGGCTCACCGCTCCGCTGGCGGCGACAGGGCTGGGCAACGACGCGCTCACGCCGATCATTCGCGGCCTGAGCTTGACTTTCCTCCTGGGAAATCCGGGTCTGGTTGCCGAAGGGCTCTTGCAGCGCCGCCTCGCCTGGCGAGTTCTCATGTGGGTCGAGGTCATCGCATTCGTGGGTGGCTATGCGCTTCCGGCCATCCTGCTCGCGGCCTACGGGTTCGGGCCCTGGGCGCTGGTGGGAAGCTCGCTGGGGCTCAGTCTGGTGCGTGCCGCAACACTGCTCAAGGTCCAGCCGCATCCGAAATGGCCGCGCATCGGGCCGGAGATACGGGAGCTGCTCCGCTTCGGTTCCGGCTTTACCCTGGCGCGAACCTTCAACTACGGGGCGAGCCAGGGCGACAACCTGATCGTGGGCCGGGTGCTCGGCATCGTTCCCCTCGGCTACTACGGGCGTGCCTTCAAGCTGATGACCATTCTGGTCACCTATTTCGCCGTGGTCACCACCCGGGTGCTCTTTCCCATAATGTCCCGGCTTCAGGGAGATCTGGAACGGTTGCGGGAGACGTACCTGGCCGGCTCAGCAGTTCTGGGCCTGGTGAGCGCGCCCATCGGGGCGCTCATGGTGGTGCTGGCTCCTGAGTTTATCGGTGTCGTACTCGGACCCCGGTGGACTCCCGCAGTTCTGCCGTTTCAGATCCTCACTGCCGGGATCATGTTCCGCAACGTGTACATGATGGCCTATTGCCTCGATGGGGCGGTAGGCGCAATGCGGACGCGCACGCTTCGCGATGGCGTTTATGCCCTGGCTGTGGTGGGAGGCAGCCTCATCGGAACGCGGTTCGGGCTGGCAGGCGTTGCGACCGGCGTGGTATTGGCCATCCTGCTGAATTATGTGATCGGCGCGGCGATGAGCCTGAGGATGCTGAAGGCAACATGGCGCGACTACGCCCGGTCCCAGCTTCCAGCGGTCGGCCTGGGTCTCCTGACCGCCGCCGTGGCCGCCGGGTTGCGGCTGACTCTTCTGGCTGGCGGTGTGAGGCCGTTTGCGGTGCTGGCGCTCACGACGCTGCTGAGCCTGGGGTTGTTGGGTGGTCTGTACCTGGTCTGGCCGCCGGTAATCGGTCCCTACGGTCAGGCGGCGCTGCGTCACGCTGGTGCGGCAATTTCGTCCCGGCTGCCCCGGCGCGAGCCTGCCTGATGCAGGATCATCGGCGGGAGCGGCTTGCCCAGGCGCACACCAGCCCCCCAACGCCGAGTACCACGAGGCCCATGACCCGGTCCAGGAGTGCCAGGGCGAGCGCCGAGGCCGCACTCAGTCCCGCCAGCCCGAAGAGGTAGATGGAAAGCCCCTCATAGATTCCCAGCGCCTCAATCGAGATCGGGAGCCGGGCGAAGAACATGATGAGCGGGGTGAAGGCCAGGATAGCGTACCCGCTGAGATCGAGCCGCAACGCCTCCTTGAGGAGGTAGAGGTTGGCGAGGGGGACGAGTTGTTCGGCCAGGGTGAGCGCGAAGAACCGCCGAAGGGTCGAGCCTGCCTGCTGGAGGCGCGCACGGTTCGTCAGCATGCCAGCCAACCGCAGCTTGCCAGCAAGGCCCGGAAAAATATTCAGAAGCCGCAGGAGCAACGACGCCGCCAATTGAGGATAGGCGAGCGTGGGGACCATTGCGATGGCAAGTCCTACCGGTATCGCGGCGGCCAGCCATACTGCCCCGGAAACCTCGTAGCGATAACGCACCAGAAGGAGCGAAGCGCCCGCGAGTATGCCTGCCGCGATGAAGCCGACCGCCTTTTCGATCACGACCGAAGCCGCAACAACCCGCGTCCTTCCCGCACGGCGCCCCACCGCGCTGGCCCGGGCAATGTCGCCCCCCAGCTGGGACTGGACGGCAGCGCCGAGCAAACCACCCAGGTAGTAATGACGGACAACCGCGAAGAACCCCACCCGAACTCCGAGTCCCTGCAGGAGGTAGTTCCACTTCCCTGCCATCCAGAGGCGGTCGAGAGTGCCGATCAGGAATATGAGCGGTAGGAAGGCAAGCCGGGCCTGGGAGAGTACGACGCCCACTTCCTTCCAATCAACCCGGCTCACGACCAGCGTAAGGAGGCCGAGCGCGACTACGACCCGCACCAGTCGCCATACCCGGCTCCGCCACGTCGGGCCGGCAGCAGACCCGTAGTCGGTACCTTCCTCAGACTTCACCTGGAGGTCGATCTCAGGAATCTGAGGGCTCACGCGCCCGCCTCGACGGTCGCCCGATACGTCTCTTCCATACGAGTGACGAAGGTGCTCATTGAGAACTGCCGGGCCTCCGTGAGGCAATGTGCCCGCAGGCTTCTTTCCAGCTCGGGATCCTGGAGGATGCGGATGACCGCATCGGCGATGGCGGTCGCATTGCCCGGCTCCACCAGGAAGCCAGTGCGCCCCTCGGACACGAGCTCAGGCAGCCCACCTACTCTCGACGCCACGAGCGGCACGCCTGCACTCAGGGCCTCGACGCCCGCGAGGGGAAGCCCCTCATGCAAGGAGGGGATCACCGCCACCCGGAAGAGGCGGAGGTGTTCTTCGATATCATCTCGAAAGCCGGCAAAGACCGCCCGCCGCTCGATGCCAAGAGACCGGGCCTGGGCCTCCAGAGCCGCCCGCTCGGGCCCGTCGCCCACTATCAGGAGATAGCTGTTCGGAACCGCGTGCAGCACCCGGGCAAAGGCCTCGAGCAGGAATGTGGTCCCCTTCACAGGGTGGAAACGGGTGACGGTGCCCACCACGACCGCGTCGGGGGGAAGACCATAGAGCCGTCGAAGCGGGGCCAGCGAGGTCTCGTCGGCCGGGGGCATCTCCCGGGTCAGGGGATTGTGAATGACCACCACCTGTGAGCGGCGGAACCCCATTTGCCCCACGCAATAATCCGCGACGGAGTGAGAGACTGCCACCACGCGAGTGGTGAGCGCGCTCAGGAGATGATCGACTGCCCGGACCAGGAGGGGGTAACCCCCCACTGCGCTGTCACCGTACTCGGCATGTACGTGCACGATCGTGGGCCTCCGGGTGAGAAGGCCGGCGATCCGGCCGAAGGTGCTCGCGCCGAACTCCTGCAAGTGGAGGACGTCGATCTGGTGAGCTCGGATCAGTCGGATGAGCCTGAGAATAGCGCTGGGGTCGTAGCGCCGGACGCCGAGAAAGGTGATCGGCACCCCGGCGCGCTCGAACCCTTCGTAGAGCCGCCCGGGATCCCGGAGCGCGCAGGCCACTATCTTCACCCGGGACGGGTCGAAGGCCTCACTCCAGGCCACCACGAGTCTGCCGGCGCCGTGGAGGGTCGCGCCGGCATATCCCAATTTATCGGTCACCAGCAGGACCCGAATAGGCTCCTGCGAGCCGCGTCTTCCACTACTATTTGATGGCATCGTCAAGCAGCGCCTGTGTGGACAGATATTCTCAGCCGCCCTACCTTCCGGCCATGAATAATAGGGGAGGTATGGGCTCCGAAGCTGACAACTCCTCCCAGCCGGCCCTACTGCGCGAAGACGCAGACATCGCCACCTCCTCGGAAGATTATGCTCGGCGGTTTGCCGGCGGGGTAGGTGGTTGGTTCGTGGAGACACAGACCCGCCTTACCCTGAAGCTGCTCCGCGAGCTACCGGCCGGCGCCTCGATTCTTGACGTAGGCGGAGGACATGCCCAGATAGCGCCTCCACTGGTCGAGGCGGGCTATGAGGTCACCGTGGTGGGAAGCGACCCGATCTGCGGCGCTCGGCTGGAGTCCCGGCTGGCTCGCGGCCGTTACCGGTTCGAGGCCGCCAACCTTCTGGCCCTGCCCTATCCGGACCGCTCGTTCGATGCAGTCGTGTGCCTTCGGCTGCTGCCGCACAGTGTGTCCTGGACCGTGCTGATTGGAGAGTTGTGCCGGGTGGCGCGCCGTTCTGTAGTGCTCGACTACCCATCGGCTCGGAGCGCGAATCTGTTGTCGTCCTACCTGTTCCCGGTGAAAAGAGCACTCGAGCGGAATACCAGGAAGTTCATACTTTTCAATCCGTCCGAGATCAACTCGGCCTTCAGGGAGCGCGGCTTCATCGTCCGAAAAGAACAGCCCCAGTTCCTCCTCCCCATGGTATTGCACCGGTGGGTCAATCAGTCGGTGTTGAGCCGGATGGCTGAGGCACCAGGAGGACTCCTGGGCCTCACTCGCTGGTTTGGATCGCCGATCATCATCAGGGCGGACCGACGCGCCGCGGGGTCCTGACCTCCGGCATGCGACTCTCCTTCCACCAACGAATCCTGCTCATCCTGATCTGTCTCGGCGCCGTCCCCACCGCCCTGGCGATCCTGGGTTGGGGACTGACCATCCGGTCCACCACTCGGGCACCCGGGGCGCGCGACGCGATCGAGGGGGTCACTGAGTCGGGACGCCTGCTGCTCCACACCATCGACTCCACCCGTCTTCGTCCGGCCGAGCGACGCGCGCTGGCTGACCACGCTACCCGGCTCAACAGCGCGATCGGGCGGTTGCAGCGAGCCGAGACGTTCAGCCGCTACTATTACGCCGGGCTGGGACTGGTGATTTTCATGGTGGGCGCGGGGTTCGTGTACGCCTCAATCCGTTTCGGCGGCCATCTCTCGCGCCAGCTCAGCCGCCCAATCGAAGAGCTGATCGGATGGACCGGGAATATTCGCCTGATGCAGCCACTTCCTCCCGACCGCCCCCGCCGGGGAGCGCCGGAGTTTGCCGCCTTGCGCACCGCGTTACGAGACATGGCCTCGTCGCTCGAGCGGGCCCGGGCACAGGAGATCGAGGCCGAACGGCTGCGGGCCTTCAGAGAGACGGCGCGCCGGGTGGCGCATGAGATGCGAAACCCGCTGACCCCCATCCGGTTGGCGGTGGCGGCCCTGGCCCGCTCCGGAAATGCCGAGCATCAGGAAGCCATCGAGGTCCTGGTGACCGAGTCGGGTCGCCTGGAGCAGCTCGCCCGTGAGTTCACCGAGTTCGGTCGCCTCCCCGAGGGTCCGGTGGCGCCGGTCGACTTCACCGAGCTCCTGACCGAGCTGGCCCGAACCTCCTTGCCCGCAACCATGACCGCCCGCCTCAATCTGGATGCCGCGACGCCGGTTCTCCTGGGGCACTACGATCCACTGCGCCGGGCGTTCAGCAACATCCTGCGCAACGCCGTAGAAGCCTGCGAGGAACGGGGCTCGCTCGATATCAGCGCGGCCCCGGACAATGGGGGCGGCGTGCGGATCGAGATTGCGGACCGGGGACCCGGAGTACCGGCGGAAGCGGTGGAGCGGATCTTCGATCCCTACTTCACCGGAAAGCCCGGAGGCACCGGCCTCGGCCTGGCGCTGGTCAAGCAGACCATCGAGATGCACGGTGGCACGATCGCTGTGGCGCAGACCCCCGGGGGCGGCGCGACCTTCGTGATACGGATGCGGCCCCAGTGAGTGGAGGCGAACAGGTCCTCCTGGTCGACGACGAAGCCAATATCCGGCGGATGCTTGGTGCGTTGCTGCGAAGCGAGGGCTTCAACGTCACCGAGGCACCCAACGGCAACGCCGCGTTGCTTCTGATGGACCAGGCGGATCCCGACGTGGTGTTGCTCGACCTGATGATGCCGCCGGGGCCGGACGGCCTGGAGACGCTGACCCGGATGCGTGACCGGGGCCGCCTGGCACCAGTGATCATGATGAGCGGCAAGGCCCAGCTCACCGATGCCGTACGTGCCGTCAAGCTGGGTGCATTCCAGTTCCTGGAGAAGCCGCTGAGCCCCGAGGGGGTGCTGGTCACGGTGAGGGCGGCGCTGGAGCTGAATCGCACCCAGGCAGAAAATCGTGCCCTGCACGCCGAGCTGGGCCGGCGGGCTGCCCTGATCGGCAGCGGCACCGCAATGCAGCGGGTGGCGGGCCTGATCTCGAGAGTTGGTCCCACGGAAGCCAGGGTGCTCATCACCGGCGAGTCGGGTACCGGCAAGGAGCTGGTTGCGGCTGCGATCCACGCGGCGAGCCGGCGGGCGGGGCGGGCATTCGTGACCGTCAACTGCGCCGCGATCCCGCGCGATCTGGTGGAATCCGAGATGTTCGGGCACGAGCGAGGGTCCTTTACCGGCGCCACGGAGCGCCGGCTGGGACGGTTTGAGCTGGCTCATGGCGGAACGCTGTTTCTCGACGAGGTGGGCGACCTGAGCCAGGAGGCTCAGGCCAAGCTGCTTCGGACCCTCGAGAGCGGGGAGCTGCAGCGCATCGGCGCCGAGACCATGATGCGAATCGATGCCAGAGTCGTCGCCGCGACTAACCGGCGACTCGAGGACGCAGTCAGCGGGGGCACGTTCCGGGAGGATCTCTTCTTCCGGCTCAATGTCTTTCCGATCCATCTGCCGCCACTGCGAGAGCGGTTGGACGATCTCCCTGCGCTGGTGGCTCACCTGGCCGAGCGAGTCCGGCCACGGCATGCGGCACAGTTCACCGATGCAGCCCTGGAGGCTCTCGCGTCGTATTCCTGGCCCGGCAACGTCCGGGAGCTGGCGAATCTGGTGGAGCGGCTGAGCATTCTCAGTGGCCCAGTGGTGGACGCCGCCGCGGTCCGCCAGGTCATCCGGGGCACTCCCGCCACCGCAGCGACGACCCCATTGATGGTGCTGCTCGGTCGGCCGCTGAGCGAGGCACTGGACGAATTCGAGCGAGGTCTGATCGTGGCGGCGCTCACCCAAGCGCAGCACAATATGGCCGAAGCCGCCAGGGTCCTTCAGACCGATCGCGCCAATCTCTATCGGCGGATGCGGCGGTTGGGGCTGGAGAAAAGCGCCGACTCCGAGCTGTAGTCACTCATTCCCATCGAGAGCCTCATGCGCCTGCTCATCGCCGGCCTGATGCTGGTGCTGGCCTCGCCCGCGTGGGCGCAGGACAGCGTCATCGTAATCGATCCCAATGCCCCTCCGACCGACTCCCTGGTCCGCCCGGGTCCGCCCCCCGAGGTCGTCGCGGAGCTGATCGCCCTCTACAACGACACGGCCGCGACCCGGATGCAGGGGGATGTGACCTTTCCAGCCGGCAGCCGGTTCGAGGGTAAGCTGGCCCTCTTCCGGGGCTCGCTCCGTATCGCCGGGCGAGTGACCGGGCCGGTCACCGTGGCCAACGGCACCCTGTATCTCCTGCCCGGATCGTCGGTCCAGGGTGAGATTCTGGTGGTTGGTGGTCGGCTCATCCGCTCCGAGCAAGTCGAGCATTTCGGGGCCGAGCGGGTGTACTGGGACGCGGCACCGGTGATTCGGACCGCGGAGGGTTGGCTGGCGTTGCGGGAGCGGCGCCGCTCGCTTGGCGAACTGGCGACGGCCCGGACCTCGTTTCAGGCCGGCCGAATCCGGACCACGTTGACGCTCGCCACCGGAGGGACCTATAACCGGGTCGAAGGGCTGCCTATCCTCTTCGGCCCGATGTTCGAGCTCCGGCCCTCTGCCCGAACCTATGCCCGTCTGGATCTACGTGGGATTCTGCGCACTGCGGGGAAGGCCGAAGATCGGAGCGACTTCGGATACGTCGCGCGCGCCGATTTCAGGATTCAAGGCAAGCCCGAGTTCGGAATCGGGGGCCGGCTGTATAGCGAGGTGGATGCGGTCGAGGACTACCCGCTCAGCAGCTCCGAGTCAGGATGGTCGGCGTTTCTCCTCCAGCGTGACTATCGGGACTACTTCGAGCGGCAGGGGATTGGCGGCGTAGCCTACCTTCAGCCGCATCCGGCCTGGCGGATCGAATTCTCCATCAGCCGGGACGCGGAGCGCTCGGTCCAGATTACCGACCCGTGGTCACTGCTGCGCAACAGCGATCGCTGGCGTCGCAATCCCCTGATCGACGACGGTCACTACTTCAACACCGCTCTCCAGGTGGATCTCGATACCCGGAACGACCACGACCGGCCCACCTCCGGATGGCTGATCCGGGGCCGCTTCGAGCACTCCACCAGCGACGATATTGCTCCGGTTGCGCTGCCCGCCGTCGTACGCCCCAACCCCCAGACCGGCGGTGGATATGCCACCGACCGGATTTCGCTCGATGTCCGCCGCTATGCGCGACTGACAGCGGGCCTTCAAGTGAACGGAAGGATACGAGCAGACGGATGGATCGCTGGTGACCGCCTGCCGGTTCAGCGGCGCTTCGCCCTCGGTGGGCCTGACCTGCTGCCCGGTTTCGACTTTCGGGCGTTCACCTGCGCACCGCGCGGCTTCAGTGATCCCGCGCTTCCCGCGCTGTGCGACCGCACGATCGCCACCCAGGTCGAGCTTCGCACCCGCCTGGGGCTCAACCTGGGCTATCGACTGCCGGACCGCGGAGAAAACCGGCGGGGTCGATTCATCGGGATCGAGGAAGCGGATCTGGTCATCTTCGCCGATGCGGGAAAGGCCTGGCTGGCAGGCAGCGGACCGGGACAGGTACCGGTGAACCGATTTCCCGTCCTGAAGGAGTGGGCGTTCGATGCCGGGGCAGGTCTCGACGCCGGAGGCATCGCGGCCTATCTCGCCAAGAGCCTCTCCGAGGGGGAGGCAGTCAAGTTCGTAGTCAGGCTGCAGCGTCGCTTCTAGTGGTCCATCCGGTGGCACTCCGGCGTCCCTGGCTGGCCTGGGCGAGGTGCTGGCGCGGCTGCTGGGTCGCGTTCGGCGCCCTGCTCTCCAGTGCCCTTTGGACCAGCCTGGCGGCCCAGGGCGAGGGTCCCATCCGACTCCACGTGGCCCTGACCCAGGACTCCAGCCTCCGGGGGGCCCGGGCCCCGGTGGTACGCTCGGAAAACCTGCTCAGTGGCGAAAGCCGATGGTTGGACGCGCTCCGGTCCGGGCTTCCGGTCCGGCTGCACTACCGGGTGGAGGTATGGCGCTCGCGCGAGGGTTGGTTCGACACCTTCTTCCGCCAGGTCGAGTGGGACGTGGTGGTGCGTCACGAGCCACTGCTGGACCAGTACACCCTGCTGACACTGGTAGGAGCACGACGGCAGGAGCGGCGTTACGCCACTCTCGATGCGCTCGGTGCGGCCCTCGCCTTTGCCTACCAGATCAACGTTCGGCCGGACGAGGCCGGCGGGTATTACTATGCCGCCTCTCTTCAGGTCTCCACCCTTTCGGATTCCGACCTCGACGAGCTGGAGCGCTTTCTGGCAGGCGACCTGGGAAACGGGGCTCAGGGCAGCGAAGGGATTGGAGATGCATTGGGCCGGGGGACAACTCGCTTCCTCTTACGCCTTGCTGGTCTCCCGAGTCTGAGGCTCGAGGCGCGCAGCGAGCGGTTTGCGGTGCGGTGAAGCCTTAAACTGTACCACCCAGGGCCCGGAGTGCCTGGTCGCCATAAAAGAGTTTGATGTACTTGGCCTGGGTTAAAGACAGGCGGCGCACAGCCCACGACAGATGTACGAAGTGGGGTTCTCGGGGAGCGCTCAGGGGGTGCATGCCACACTCCTCCGGAAGGTGATTCCCCTTCCGGGTGTTGCACGAGCTGCAGGCGGTGACGACGTTGCTCCATTCGTTGTCCCCCCCACGCGACAGCGGAATCAGGTGATCGCGGGTGAGACACTCCCGGTGCCGCAGGTCGAGCTGGCCTCGGTGGCAATACTGGCAGCGGTAGCTGTCGCGAGCGAAGAGGAATGTATTGGTGACTTGACGGCGGAAGCGGCGGGGAACGTGGACGAACTTGACGAGTCGTATGATCGCCGGTTTTGGAAGCGTCAGACGTTCGCTTCGAACGCAGTCGCTCCCATCCGCTTCGACGATCTCGGCCTTGCCCTCGATCACCAGCCGAAGGGCACGCCGGACCGGGACCATGGTCAGCGGCTCAAAGGAGGCGTTTAACGCCAGACACCGCACTGGCTCTCTCCAGATATGCGATGGTGAGATACGGGAATCGATCAACCGCCCCCGAATGGAGCGTTCCCGAATCGTAACAAACTCGATTTGGCCCAGCAAGCCGAGCAGGATCAGCCCTCACCCGGCGCGATCAACCTGAGTATCGGCACTTTGCGCCCACATCTTCATGCCCCGGCCTACTTCACCAGCTTCTGAATCCGGGTTGCAATTTCCTCGCGTAGACGCTGGCTTCGAGTGATGACCAGCACCGTGTCGTCACCGGCTATGGTCCCGATGATCTCGGACCACCCGGCCTGATCCAACGCCTCGGTGACAGCGCCGGCCGATCCGCTGGCCGTCTTGAGCACCAGGAACGGACCGACCCCGTCCACGCTGACCAGCAGCGCCGGGAGCACCTGCCCCAGCTCGGGTCGCACCGCAGGCCGATGCGGGTGAGTGTAGTACGCGCCACCTTGAGGATCGGCCAGCTTGGCCAAGCCCAGCTCACGGATGTCGCGCGAGAGGGTCGCCTGGGTTACGACGAACCCGTCATCCGCAAGCGCCTCCCGCAGCTCGTCCTGGCTTTCGATGCGGCGGTCGCGCACAACCTTGAGGATGGCGGCATGACGTTGAATTTTCATAACGCTCGGTAGACGTCCCTCCCACCCAGACAGGTCAACTGCAGATCCGCCGAAGCGCTGGCGAGCACCAGCTCGGCTGGCGAGCGCTCCCCAGCTGCTCCACTCACCTGTATTACAGCGCAATCGCCCCATTTACCAACGCGGAGGCTGCCGGTTTCGCTATCCAGGCCCAGAGCGCAGGCACCGCCCAGCGTGCAGAGCTCGATCACCCTGTCGGCGCTCAGCTGGGCCACGCTTCGCGCCGCGCGGGCCTCCGCCAGCATGTCCAGCCCGCCCACGCTCACCTCGGAATCGGTCCCGATACCGACCCGGATTCCTGCCTCGAGCATAGCCCCGACCGGCGCTGTTCCGTGACGGTGGGCCTTGTTCGACCGCGGACAGTGCGCGACGGCGGCGCCTGAATCCGCCAGCCGGCCGATGTCCGACGAGGTGACCTGTACCGCATGAATGCACAGCGCGCGCTCGCTGAGTATGCCGTGCTCGGCCAACCATGCCACCGGCGAATGGCCGGAGGGACGCGGCAGGGGAATACCGCGAGCCCGCCACGCCTCGGCGAAAGGGCCGGACCCGCTCCCCAGGAGCTCTGTCTCCGCCACTGATTCCGCGATATGTACCGCCAGTGGCAGGTGCTCCGATCGAGACCATGCAGCCACAGCGCGGAAGAGCGGGCCGCTCACTGTGTACGGAGCGTGGGGCGAGACGCCGATACGCACCCTTTCGCCAGACCACCGGCCCAGGGCCGCCACCCTGTCACGCAGGCCGGCCAGGCTCTCTTCGGCTTGCTCCGGGTGAGGACCAAAGACTTCCTGATAGACCACGCCGGATCCGCCGGACTCCGCCAGCACCTGAGGGACCGCCCCGGAGTCGCCCGTGTCGGCGATGGTGGTCACTCCTCCGGCATAACATGCCGCCAACCCCCTGCGTGCGGCCTCCCGGTACTCCGCCGGCGGACGGGTGGTCTTCAGCTCCCTGAGCCGGCGAATCCAGGCAGGAAAGTCGAGCTCTTGGACCTGACCGGCAAAGCCCGTCAGCTCCAGATGGGTATGGGTATTAATCAGGCCGGGGAGAATGACCGCATCGCCGAAATCCTCGGCCAGCACATCAGAAGGTCGGGGAACGCTCGAGTCAGGGCCCACCGCCTGCACCCTGCCCTCAGGTCCGATCAGCAGCGCGCCGTACTCGATGGGTGCGCCTTCAACGGGGATCAACCAGCGGGCGGCCAGCCGGCGCGCCCGCATTTCAGGGACGCGGAGTGGGCGCCGGCCCGGTCCCCCCCATGACGCCGGCACTACCCCCCGGGGCGGGGCTCCCGCCCGGCGGGGTCGGCGGTTTCGGTGCTCCGACGCCGGGCGCGGTGGCCGGACCGGCGGGATTCGGCGGTGGCTCCGGTGCTTCCCCACCCATCACTCCGATGGAGCCGAAGGGCGAATGCACCGGGCAGAACGCCGTCGGCTCCGTGCCCGGGATGAACGACTCGATATAGTGGACGTCCTTGGGGCAGAACGGCGTGGCCTTGTAACCGGTGGTCTTGTCGATGTCCAGGGCGCTGAGTCCGGCTGGACGCGACCACGCGGCCGGCAGGCTTCGCCGCTCATAGACCTCGCGCATCATGGCGGTCCACGCCGGCGCTACCAGCGTGCCGCCCTGAGCGTTCGCCTTGATCTTTTTGGGCTGGTCGAACCCGATCCACATACCGGTCACCATGTCCGGCGTGAAGCCGATGAACCACACATCGTAGCCGTCGTTGGTGGTCCCGGTCTTGCCGCCCGCCGGGAAGTTGATTCGGGCCCCGACCGGACCGACAGCGGTACCGTGGCGCACCACGTCGCGCAACACGTCGGTCATCAGCCAGGCGTGAAGCGTGTCCATGACCTCCACACTGCGCACCGCCGGCTGCCACACGATCTTGCCGCTGCGGTCCTCCACCCGGAGCACTCCATTGGGGATGGTGCGAGTGCCGAGGTTAGCAAAGGTGGTGTAGGCCGCGATCATCTCCAGCGGGATCACATCGGCCGAGCCGATGTGGATCGAAGGGTACGCCGGGACCCGGGTGGTGAGGCCGAACTTGCTCGCCTCACTGATGACGGCCTGCTCGCCCAGTTCCATGCCGAGCTTGATCGCGATGATGTTGCGCGAGAGGTACAGCGCCCGCCGCAGGGTCATCGGCCCGTCGAACTCCAGATCGTAGTTCTGGGGCGCCCAGGGCGGCTCGGTGGGATCGAGATCGACGGTGAGCGGGTCATCCACCATCACATGGGACAACGGGTATCCAGCTTCGACCGCGGCCGCATAGACGATCGGCTTGAAGGTCGACCCGGGCTGGCGCAAGGCCTGGGTGGCGCGATTGAACTTGCTGTCATCGAAGTCGCGCCCGCCCACCATGGCTCGGATGTATCCGGTCTTGGCCTCCAGTGTCACCGCCAGCCCCTGGAGGTACGGCGTCGTGGTCCGGCTGTTGTTGTCGCTGTTGTCGGTCCGCCCGTCCATGAACTGGCGGTAGGTCTCGTGGGTGAACTTCCCGTCGGCGCCGCTCTCGATAGCTTCGAGCCGCGCCTCCAGCGCCCGCTCCGCCGCCTGCTGGATGTCGAGATCGAGCGTGGTGTAGATTCGGTATCCCGAGGTGTAGAGCTGCCGACCGAATCTGGCCTCCAGCTGCTGGCGCACATACTCCACGAAGTACTCGGCCACCCCGCTGAAATCGGAGTGGGAAGACAACAGCAGTGGATAGGCCTTCCAGCGCTCGGTGTCTTCGGCGTTCAGGAGGCCGTTGTCACGCAGCAGATTCAAGACCGTGTTGCGGCGTTGAATGTTGAGGTTGGGATTTCGGCGTGGGTTGTAACGGGTGGGGGCCTTCGGGATGGCGGCGAGGGTGGCCGCCTCCGCCACGTTGAGGTCCCGGACCGATTTTCCGAAGTATCGCTGGGAAGCCGCTTCCACCCCGTACGCGCCGTTACCGAGCGGGATCTGGTTCAGGTAGATCTCGAGAATCTTGTCCTTGGGATACTTGCGCTCGATATCGAGCGCCACGTGAGCTTCCCTCAGCTTGCGCCGGAGCGACTTGTCCGTGCCGCTGATGTCCTGGTCCCAGATGTTGCGAGCCAGCTGCATGGTGATGGTCGAGAAGCCCTCGGCGAACCGAAGCGCGAGGACGTTGGTCTTGATCGCACCGAACACCCGGTACCAGTCGATACCGTGGTGGCTGTAAAACCGCTTGTCCTCGGTGGCCAGGAACGCCGTCTTCACGTAGGGCGACATTTCCCCCAGTGGAATCACCGTTCGCCGCTCCAGCCCGAGATCGGTGATCAGCCGTCCGTCTGCGGCGTAAACCTTGGATGCCTGGTCCGGATCGTAGCCGCCCAGCTCCTCGATGGAGGGGCAGGTATTTCCGGCGCAGGCTCGGCTCCATGCCGCCATCAGAACGGCCAGCCCAAAGGCTACCACGGCGAGCAGACCGACCAGGAGGTTGCGTCGCGCACGGGGAGACAGCCGGGAAGGCCTGAGACCGGCGAGCCGGCGGCCCATCCCTCGAGGGACGTGGCGATTCAGAGGATCCGTCGGATCCTGTGGGTGGGTCATGTGCGCAAGCTAGCCGATTGCGAGGCTCGATTCCAGCGGGTACCATTGGCGCCTATGCCCGACCTTCTCGAGACGCTGGCGGCCCGCGGCCTGCTGCAGGACGCCACGGCCGACCTGGCCCAAAGGCTGCAAAAGGGCCCACTTACCGCCTATGTAGGGTTTGACCCGACCTCCGACTCACTGCACGTGGGCAGCCTGGTTCCGGTAATCGGCGCGGCCTGGCTGCAGCGCTTCGGGCACACGCCGATCGTGCTGATCGGGGGGGGCACCGGCATGGTTGGTGACCCCAGCGGCAAGCGCTCGGAGCGGCCGATCCTTCCCCTCGATCAGATCGATCGCAACGCCCAGGCAATCCGGGCTCAGCTCGCCCGATTCCTGAGCTTCGACGGCAGCGGCAGCAATAGCGCCCGGCTCCGGAACAACGCCGATTGGCTACGCGATCTGCCACTCATGGATTTTCTCCGCGAAGCGGGCCGCCACCTCACGCTGGGGTTCATGCTTCAGAAGGACAGCGTCCGCAGCCGGCTGGAGAGCGGCATCAGCTACACCGAATTCAGCTACATGGCGATTCAGGCCTACGACTTCTGGCATCTCTTTCGGACCGAAGGCTGCGAGCTGCAAGTCGGCGGCGGCGACCAGTGGGGTAACATCACTGCGGGGATCGAATTGGTCCGCAAGCGCGAAGGGCAGCAGCTTCACGGCCTGGTGTTTCCTCTGATCACCAACACGTCGGGCGCCAAGTTCGGCAAGAGCGAGGCCGGAAACATCTGGCTCGATCCGACCAAGACCAGTCCGTACCAGTTCTATCAGTTCTGGATCAATACCGACGATCGCGACGTCGAGCGCTACCTAAAGCTGTTCACCTTTCTGTCGCTGGAGGAGATCGCCGAGACCATGGCGGCGCACGCGAGCGATCCAGGAAAGCGGACGGCGCAGCGGCTGCTGGCAGCAGACATGACGGCACGGGTACATGGTGCCGCCGAGGCGGAGCAGGCTATGCAAACCAGCCGGAAGCTGTTCGGTGGGGGCGGCAACAAGGAAGGCGCCGGCCTTGGCGACGTTCCCGAGCGACGCATAGCTCGCAGTCAGCTTCGGGACCTCTCAGTGGTAGATCTGCTGGTGGCCAGCGGCCTCGCCACCTCGAAGGCGGACGCGCGGAGAGGGATCCAGGGCAGGGGCTTCTATGTGAACGACGAGCCCATCGAGACGGTGGACCAGGAATTGGGCGAAGACGAGCTGCAGGGTCCGCCGGAGGGGCGCTTCGTCATCCTCCGGAAGGGAAAGAGGAACTACGTCAGGCTGGTTCTGGAGAGCTGACCCTACCAGCGTCTCCGCCGGGTGCTGGTAGTGCGTGGAGGCTTGGCACCCAGCAGACCGAAGAGCCCTCGCATGACCTCCCTCACAACCGTTCTGCCCACCGGCGAGGATACCGCGTCCCGGGCCATCTCCCCCATGGTTTTGTCCGGCGCCGATCCTGCCGAGGGCTCCGGGGCGGGCTCCGCGGACGGTGGTCTCGTGCGCTCCATTCGCGCAGCCAGGATCTCCCGAGCGCTCTCGCGGTCCAGCGCCTTTCCATACTCCGCCAGCAGCCCCGACTGGCTGATGTCAGCCTGGAACTCCTCCGGCGTCAGCGGGGCCATACGAGATCCCGGCGGGATCAGACGGGTTGCGACGACCGGTGTGGGACTCCCCCGACTGTTGAGGACGGTTACCACTGCCTCCCCGATCGCGAGCGATGTGAGTGTCTCGCCCAGGTCATAGAAAGACGTCTTGGGGAAGGTTCGCACGGTAGCCTTGAGCGCCTTGTCGTCGTCGGGCGTGTGCGCGCGGAGCGCGTGCTGGATGCGATTGCCCAGTTGCGCCAGCACCCCGTCGGGCACGTCCTTGGGAGTCTGAGTCACGAAGTACACCCCGACGCCCTTCGAGCGGATCAGTCGAACCACCTGCTCGATCTGGTCCAGAAACGCCTTCGGTGCGTCATCGAAGAGCAGGTGGGCCTCGTCGAAGAAGAAGACCAGCTTCGGCTTGGCGAGGTCTCCCATCTCAGGCAGGTTGTGATATAGCTCGGCCAGCAGCCACATCATGAAGGTCGAGAAGAGCTTCGGCTTGTCTGCCACGTCGGGCAGCTCGAGGCAGGTGACTACTCCGCGCCCGTCGGGAGTTACCTGGAGCATGTCCTTCACATCGAACTCTGGCTCGCCGAAGAATCGCTCCGCGCCCTGTGATTCGAGCTCCACCATCTTTCGCAGCAGGACGCCTACCGAGGCACTCGACATACCGCCATACTGAACCAGCGCGGCTTTTCCGTCCTCGGAGCCCAGGAACTGAAGTACTGCCCTCAGATCGTGAAAATCGAGCAGTGGAAGCCGATTGTCGTCTGCGTACTTGAATACCATCGCCAGGACGCTGGTCTGGGTTTCGTTCAGCGAAAGTACCTTGCCCAGCAGCAGGGGCCCGAACGAGCTGACCGTCGCACGCAGCTGCACGCCCGACGCTCCGGTGAGACTGACGAACTCGACCGGCACACCTTGCGGCTTCCAGTCCCAGCCGGTCTCACTCGCTCGGTCGCTCACCCGCGCAGACGCTTCGCCGGGCATGGCCAGCCCCGAGAGGTCGCCCTTCATGTCCGCCACGAAAACCGGGACGCCCTGAGCCGAGAGCTGCTCGGTGAGCAGTTGCAGCGTCCGGGTCTTACCGGTGCCGGTGGCGCCGGCTACCAGCCCGTGCCGGTTGGCCATCGACAACGGAAGTCGAATCTTCGGCTCCTGGTGGACCTGGGATCCCTCCAGGGCTGCGCCCAGCACCAACGACGGCTCGCTGGCGCCGTAGGCCGACGACAACATCTCGGTAAACCCGGTCATGACTCCTCCAATATGTCGACGACCCGCTCCATTTCGTCTATAGTATTGTAGAAATGCGGGCTGAGCCGAATGGCACCCTCGCGCATGCTGCAGACAACCCGGGCTGCCTTCAGACGACGAAACGCATTACCCACATCGGGCGGCTGGACGCAAAGAATTCCGGATCCCCGCCCGCCCTGGGGCGATACCACCCGTACCCCCCGCCGCATGGCCCATCCCAGCAGCGGAGCATGGAGCGCCTGAAGGTGATCGGCGATCCGCTGGATGCCAACGGAAAGCAGCAATCCCAGGGAGGAGTTCATCCCGGCAAAGTCCTGGTAGGGCAGCGTGATCAGCTCGAAGCGCCGGGCATCGCCTCGCAGCGTATCGCGATACTCGGTGAGCCGGGTGAAATCCTCGGTGCCTTCGAACGCCATCCAGCCGGTAACCGGTGGAGTCAACTCCTGTACCAGCTCCCGGCGGACATACACAAACCCGGAACCCCAGGGTGAGAGCAGCCACTTCTGGGCGCCACACGCTAGGATGTCCACCGGAGTGGTCCTGATATCCAGCGGCAGCTGTCCCACACCCTGAATGGCATCAACAACCAGATAGGTCCCGGAAGCCCGCGTCGCGGCGGATAGCCGAGCCAGATCGACCCTGTATCCGTTGCTGAATTGCACCAGCGACACCGCGAGTACCTTGACCCGAGGGTCGCTGAGTCGCTCCAGCAGATGGGCTTCGTCCGGCCACCCTTCGTCCGTAGTCGGCGCGAGCTCGAGGATAACGCCTTTCTCTTTGAGCAGCATCCAGGGATAGACGTTGGCCGGAAACTCCTTGTCGCTCGCCAGCACGATGTCACCCGGGCGGAGCGGCAGAGACTGGGCCGCCATACTCAATCCGAATCCCGTGTTGATGGTCAGTGCAATCTCCTCGGGAACCGCCCCGATCAGCTCCGCTGCCAGCCGGCGGGACTCGGCCATGGTGGCAAAGAGATCACGATCGGGCAGCTGAAACGGGGCAGCCCGCTTGCGGTTGAACTCGTCGAGCACTTTCCGGGTTCGCTCCGGCAGCGGACCGACGCTGGCGTTGTTCAGGTAGGTGGTGTCGGCGGTCCAGGGGAATTCCTGTGCCCGAAGAGAGGCGAGGTCGGGGCTCACCGCTTACCGCTCACTTCGCAGTTTGGGATCATACATCTCACGGAGCGCGTCGCCCACCAGGTTGAAGCCGAGCACCGCCGCCCCGATGGCCAGGCCGGGAGCGAAGGAGATCCAGGGTGCCACCCGGAGCAGGTCCCGGCCATCGGCCACCATGGCCCCCCAGCTTGGTGTAGGCGGCTGCGCCCCCAGTCCGACGAACGAGAGGGCGGCTTCGGCCATGATCGCGCCCGCTATGCCCAGGGTTGCTGCAATGATGACCTGGGTTCGCACGTTGGGGAGGAGATGTCGCAGCAGGATCCGACGGTCGCGAGCGCCCAGCGCCCGGGCGGCCAGCACGAACTCCGAGTGGCGGAGGACCAGCACCTGGCTTCGTACCAGGCGGGCCATGCCGGCCCAGCCGACGATGCCTATGACAACGAAGACCACCGGCAGTGAGGGCTTCACCGCCGCGGCGACCGCGATGAGAAGCAGAAGGGTCGGGAATGCCAGGGTGATGTCGGCCAAGCGCATCACCAGCGCATCGACCCAACGGCCGTAGTAGCCGGCCAGCAGCCCGAGCAGGACGCCCAGGGTGACCGAGACCGACTGGGAGATGATGCCGACCGAGAGCGACAGGCGGGCTCCATAGAGCACCCGGCTGAGGACATCGCGCCCCTGGGTATCGGTTCCCAGGAGGAATCGGGATCCGGGCTCGACCAGGTAGGCGTTCTTGAGGTCCCCCGTGATCGGGTTATGGGGCGCTAACCAGGGCGCGAACACCGCGGCGACCACCACTACCGATACAAAGAAGAGCCCCAGCTGGAAGAATCGATCCCGCCGCAGCCGCTCCCCTAGCACACTCTGAGGCATCCTGGTCCCGTGTCCTGGGTTACCCGTTCCGAGGGTGAGCCGGGCACATCATTCCGGCGTCGGCTCTCACCGCGCCGAGCGCACGATTCTTGCACTTTTGTCTGGCGACCGATCCGAATGCAACCTTTGGCAGGGCGGGCATGTGATACCGGATAGCCCCTTTACCCTGGTCCTCAGTGGCGGCGGCCTGAAAGGCCTGGCCCACATCGGTGTGCTGCGGGCCCTGGAGGAGCGGGCCCTGGTGCCGAACCTGGTTGTCGGCTCCAGCATCGGATCCCTGATTGCCGCAGCCTGGGCCGCCGGGGTACCGGCCGAGAAGATGGAGGCCCGAGCCCGGCTGGTCCGCCGCCGGGACGTCTTCCAGGTTGCTCGCGCGGATGTGGCATTTCGCCGCCTCCTTGCTCCCGCCCTCTACCGTCGCGAGCCCCTCGAAGCCCTTATCGCCAGCCTGGTCGGGGACGTCACCTTTGGCGACCTCCAGCGCCGTCTCCTGATCAATACAGTGGATCTCCACTCCGGCATGCAGGTCATGTGGGGGCTACCCGGTCTCCGCACCGCCCGCGTGGCCGACGCGGTGGCCGCCTCGTGCGCCTTGCCGGGGATCTTCCCGCCGCGGGAGATTAATGGTCGCGCGTACGTGGACGGGGCCGTCGTCGAGAATCTACCAGTGCGCATGGCCGCTTCGCTGGGCCAGGGACCGATCCTCGCGATCAATGTCGCCGCCACCAGCGTCCTCCGCTCGGAAGTAGAGACGCAGGGCTTTGCGGCCACCTACATCCGGGGTCTCGAGATCGTAATGCAAACCCAGATCGAGTCTCAGCTGCGCGACTGGAAGGGTCCACCCCTGGTACTGGTCCAGCCGCGGGTCGAGCACATCTCGATGTTCGCGTTTGACAAGACCGAGGAGCTGATCGAGGCGGGGTACCGTGCCACGGCCAACACCCTCGACCAGCTCGGTACCCGGCTCGGCGGCATCAGTCAGGGCATGCACCCCACTCGGCGGCTCCGGGTGCTGGTGGACGAGGATCGCTGCGTGGGCTGCGGGTCATGCGTGATCCAGGCCCCCCAGGTATTTCGGCTGGACTCTCGGGGCAAGGCGGAAGTGATGACCCCGGTCCAGAGCTGGTCTCCCATCGATGGCGCCTACGTACTCAATTGTCCCACCTACGCCATCAGCGTGCGTCCCGAAGACTCTGCGGCCTGACCTCAAAGATGAACACCGCGGCACCCTCCTGTCGAAACGGCAGCAGGTTGCGAAGCGGCGTACGGTAATATCGTCGGATCCGGAAGGCGCCCCAGCTCGACAGCGCACGCGCCAGGGTACTACGGTCGTACTGTCGCTTGTGGTCCGGGTCCCAGAAGTGTCTTCCCACCGGGGTAGTCCCCACCAGCACGCCGCCCGGAGCCAGGAATTCAACCAGCTGACCTACAAACCCGGCGTCGTCACTGACGTGCTCGATCACTTCATTGCAATAGACCAGGTCGAACTGGCCCGGCCCGGGCGGAACGCTGGTGAAGACCGGATGCGGCTCCGTACCACGGAACTTCTCTGCCTGGCTGATGGCGGCCGCCGAGATGTCGTACCCCATGGCTTCCCCGCCGAGTTGTTGGAGCCGCAAGGTGAAGATGCCATCCATGCACCCGTAATCCAGGACTCTCTGACCGTCGGGGGGGAAGCGCCGCAGCAGCACCCGTTGGCGCCAGAGCAGGTGGCGCATGCGCCAGTCCAGATTCAGCGCGCGCGGACCCTGACTTTCGAGCCACGCTCGATACTGCTGGTCGTAGTGCAGTCCAGCCGCAGGCTGGGGAGCTATTCCTATATTCACCGCGCCACCTCCTGACTGGCAGATTTCCCCAGTTCGTGACCGATGCCGGCAAGCTCGCTGGTCACTCGGTCCCAGTTGTAGTAGGTCTCGACGGCTCGGCGGCCCTCGGTACCAAGCCGGCCAGCCAGCTCCCGGTCTGCGAGCAGGCTCCGCACCGCGGCCGTCGCTGCCTCGGCCCCCTCGGCCCTCACCAGCAGGCCGGTTTCCCCATCACGGACCGCATCCGGGATACCACCTCCCGACCCGGCAATCACCGGGATGCCTGATGCCGAGGCTTCGCTGAGCGAAATGCCGAAGCCTTCCACCATGAGCCCCGCAGGCCGGGAGAGCCCCATGTAAATCTCGGCTGTGTTATAGAGCGCTGGCAAATCGGAATCGGGAACGTCGGTGAGAAACCGGACCCGGTCGGCCACTCCGAGCTTCTGCGCCAGGCCCTGGAGGTCGCTCAGCCGGTCACCCCGCCCGACCACGAGGTAGCGCAAGTCGGGATAGTCCCCACCCAGGGAGGCAAGCACCTGCAGAACGGTGTCGATGCCCTTGTGCGCCGCCAGGCGCGCGACGGTCAGCAGCCAACGACCCTCCACCAGGCCGTACCGGGCACGAACACCCGAGGTATCGACTCGAGGTCGAAAGTGCTCCGGATCGGTCCCCAGCGGCAGGAGCCGCACATCGATATTCCTGCTTTGCAATCCCAGATCATCCAGCAAGGATACCGTCTCGTCCCGGGTCCAGCGGCTGATGGCCACCAGCACCGAGGCCGATCCGATCAACCTCCGGGCGACGCTCCGCTTGAGGACGGAGTGACGGATACGATGCCGCAGCAGCAGGAGATCGGTCCCGTACAGCACGATTCCATAGGGTATGCCCAGCCGTTGCTGGATCCAGCGTGCGGGGTATCCGGCCGGCTTGAGATTCCCGCACCACACGAACTCCGGCCGGACCGAGCGCGCCAGGGTCACGGCCCGGTGGGACCAGCGCAGCAACCCCTGAACGGTGCGAAGGCGCCGGCTGGGCACCGCCAGCCGATCCACCCGGTTGGTGAGTACGCCGTCGGTCGCGCCGCTATCCGGATGCTGTCCGGTCGAAACCACCAGAGTGCCGGGCGGATACCGCTTGGCCAGCTCGCCCATCATGCGGGCGATGCCCCCGCCGATGGGAGGAAAGTCATAGGTGAGGAGAAGTTGAACGGGCATCTGTCCCCCGCGCTGCCTCGAGTGACCAGAGATGTGCCTGTTTGAGAAAAGCGGTGTAGCCGCCCAGCATCGAGCTCACCAGGCCGGGTAGCCCATCGGCGATGGCCCCCTGGAGCAGGTAGGCCTTGAGGAAGCGGCCAGCCGGACGAGTGAGAAGACCCCAGGCGGTCGCCCGGCGGCCCTGTTCGTACAACTCCTCCGCACCCCAGAGGGCGAACCGGTTCATCTTCTCGAGCTGGTGCTGCAGGTCGCGATAGGGAATATGCAGCAACGGGGCGTTCAGCCAGCCAACATTGGACAGCGGCTCGAGGTGCTCGTGGACCCGCCGATTCACAAACCGGCGGTTCCGAGGGAAGAGCCTGGTGACCCAGTCGCGTCCCCAGTGGCCCCGGCTCAGCTCCCGACCGAGATAGAAGTTGCGCCGGCGCACCCGGTAGGCGTCGTGCCGCGGGGCGGCGACGGTGAGCGCCACTTCCTCGCGCAATGTCTCGGTAAAACGCTCGTCCGCGTCCAATGCAAAAACCCAGTCGTTGCGAGCGCGCTCGATGGCTGCGTTCCTCTGGGCCGCAATCGTGGCACCGGCGTTTTCCAGGACAAACGCTCCGGCCTCACGGGCAACGGCAACGGTCGCGTCGCTGGATCCACCGTCGGCTACCAACACCTCATCCGCCCAGGCCAGTTTCCCGACGCACTCGGCGATCTGCGCCTGCTCGTTCCGGGTGGGGATCACGATAGACACCGGTACCGGCATGTGTCCTCCGCGGGGTCAGATGCTTGCCCGGCACATCGACGGTGATGATACTGGTGCGCGACAACTTATTGCCGCCCCACGACCTTGAGAAGCCGCATGACGGTGAGCAGTCAGCCAGCCAATGGGCGCCAGGTATCGCCGCGGAGCCGCCGGATCGTGGTCTTCGGCGCCGGCGGAGCCCACCGGACCGAGGCGAGCATTGCCCGGGGCGCTAAGAGTCTGGGCCACCAATCCCTGCTGATCGACGTGCCGGGTACTTACCGGCTTCTCGGGCGCTTCGCCGGAAGGTTCATCCGGTGGCGCATCGATCGGTTCGGAGCTGACACCATCCTGCTCACCCGTTACGCCGCTCCGCTCGAGGACCGAACGCTGGCCGCCGTGACCCGCGGGCGAGAGTCGGCCCTCTGGTTCTTTGACCTGGTTGACCGACCCGCCGAGCGCATCGTTCGTCTCGGCCGGGCCGCCGAATCGATGTTTGTTACCTGCCCGTCGCAGATCGAGCTCTACACCGGCCAGGGAATCCCTTCAGTCAAGTTTCTCCCTCAGGGCTGCGACCCCACGCTGGATGTACCGGCGAGGTATGTCCCGGGTCGGTACCGCTGTGACGCGTCCTTCGTCGGATCGGGACAGTATCACTACCGGCATGAGCTGCTTCGGGCAGTGGCTGAGACGTGCAACCTGCAGATCCGCGGACCGGGCTGGGACGCCGACCCGAGCCTTCCGGTGGCAGGCGGAGCAGTCCGCGGACGGCGCTTCTCCCAGATCGTGCGCGGCGCCTCGATCTCCCTGGGAGCCAATGCCACCGAGCAGCAGTGGAGCTCCCGGGCATGTACTTCGAATCGACTCTGGAAAGTCCTGGGATGCGGTGGCTTTTATCTCGGGCCCCAGGTGCCCGAGGTAGGCCACCTGGCCCGAGGAGGTGAACACTGCGTCTGGTATGAGTCGAATGCGGACGCGGTCGAACTGGTTCGCCACCACCTCACTGACCATTCCGGGAGGACGAGGATCGCTTCCGCGGGGCTGAATCATGTCCGCACCGCTCATACCTACGCCCACCGGCTGGAGCTCCTGCTCCGGGGGCAGGGCTACCCACTTTAACCCGGCTTAAACCCGCTTGTAATTGCGGAACTCGAAGACGCGCACTCCGGTGAGCCGTTCGATGATGTGTGAGAGGTAGAACCGAAGGTGCAATAGTCGAAGGCGGCGTGGAGCGACGCGACGCTCGGGATCGTTCCGCCGCTGGTCCACCCACTCCCGCGCCACCACCGGGTGCTCACCGTGAAACGGTCGCAGAAGTGGTATCCAGGGCAGGAGCGGAGTGCCTTCGGGCTGCTTGTCGGGAAAAAATCCTCGGGTGACCTCTCGCTTGGCGTGGATCGCTCTGGCGGGACGTCCCCAACCATAGTGATACATCACTGCCCCGGTGAGGCGACTCCTAATTTTCCTGAGCTCGGGTCCCACCCGGAAGCCTTGAGCTCCCTGATAGGGCCGGATGTCTAGCGCCGGATCCAGACGGATGACGCGAACCTCGCGACGATACCAGCGGCGATGGGTGGCTATCGTATCCAGCCCACCGTAGAAGTGTAGATACCGAACCAGGAGGCCCTCGACCCGAGGATCGGCATCGTTGCTCTGGATAGCTTCGTACAGCTCCCGCGCGCCATCCTCATGAAGCACCTCATCGGCTTGGATGTAGACCCCCCAGGGGAACCGGCACGCCCTCATTGCCCTCAGGGTTTCGTCCCCGAATACCCAGTTGCGCCTGGTCATGTCCCATTCGGTCTCCAGAATCCGGATCCTGGGGTCGCCGATCGAGCGCACCACCTCGAGGGTATCGTCATCCGACCGGCCGACGTTGACCACGACTTCATCACAGATCGGGAGGATCGAACGGATACTGGCTTCGAGAGGGAAATCGAGCTTGACGGCGTTACGGACGATGGTGAAGCCGGACACCTTGACCACGGGATTGCTCCGGGAACGCGGATTCGAGTATGGGAGAATTTGCCCTTATCTCCGGGACCGGAGCAAGTATCAAGCTCGCCTTGACCGACCCTGAAGCAGGCGCTCATAGAGCTGGGTGGTCA
>JBDTTD010000007.1:0-24589 GCA_039930805.1 Gemmatimonadales bacterium
AATCCAGCAGGGTTTCGAGCCGGGTATTGCGGTCGGCCGCCTGAAAGCGGGGGATCAGTGTTTCCAGGGTCGGCATGGCTCGGGCGCTCAGCCTCGGAATCTGGTAGGAAGGTGGCACAACGGGGGTCCGTAGGCCATCCCCCGCAATATGTGACGGAACTTACCTCCCCGGCAGGGCGTTCTATGCCATGGTGTAGGCGCGAACTGGAGCCTCGCGGAGCCGCCAAATCCGCCATATCATAGGAATGAGTACCCCGCCGGCACAAGTCGGCACAGTGGGATGGAGATCCATGTCGACGATCGCAATCCAGAGCCGGTTAGATCCCCGGTTCATAGCCGGTCAGCTGTTCGAGGCCAGGGATAGAACGTTCCTGCTGACCAGTCCGCTGACGGATGAGGAGCTGCACGCCCAGCAGGATCCCCTGATGAGTCCTATCCTCTGGGACCTTGGGCACATAGCTCACTTCGAGGAGCTCTGGCTCACCCGCAACCTCGAAGGCCCGGTCGAGTTCGTGGAAATGCCGGGTCTGTTCAATCCCTTCGAGCATCCCCGCAACGAACGAGGCGCCCTGCGCCTGCCGGGTATGGCCGAGTCCAGGGAGATCATGGACGAGATCCGCGGGCGGGTGCTTGGCCGGCTGGCCATCAACGACTTCGATCCGGGCAACCCCCTGCTGCGCGACGGGTACGTATACAACATGGTGCTCCAGCATGAGTACCAGCACAACGAGACCATCCTCCAGACCCTCCAGCTGAAGCGCGGCCGCCCCTATTCGCCGGCGGTGCGATTCGATGCTCCCCCAGACCCGGGCTCCAGTGCGCCGGCGGGCCGCGGGACCATGGTCCGGTTCCCCGGTGGAGAGGTAGAGATCGGTACCGATGATCGCTCCGCCGCCTACGACAACGAGCGGGGACGCCACCAGGTGGAGCTCTTCCCCTTCTCGATCGATCAGCATCCGGTGACCAACGGCGATTTCTTGATCTTCATCGCTGCCGGAGGCTACTCGGCGCGAGAGTTCTGGTCCGAAGCCGGCTGGAAGTGGCTCTCCGAGTCCGGGGTACAGGCTCCCCTGTACTGGAGCTGGGTGGACGGGTCCTGGGTGACGCGCTCGATGGACCAGGCCGGTCCGGTAGAGCCATCGCATCCGGTATGTCATGTGTCGTACTACGAAGCCGAGGCGTTTGCCCGCTTTGCCGGAAAGCGACTCCCCACCGAGCTGGAGTGGGAAGCGGCCGCGTCCTGGGATCCCGCGTCGGGCGCCAAGCGCACCTATCCTTGGGGCGAAGAGCAGCCATCCAGAGACCTGGCCAACGTGGATCAGCTGTCGTTCGGCACCAGGGCGGTAGGCAGCTATCCCCGGAACGTTTCGCCCCTGGGTTGCTACGGCATGATCGGCGATGTCTGGGAATGGACCTCGAGCGACCTCACCCCCTACCCGGGCTTCCAGAGCTTTCCCTACCGGGAGTACTCGGAGACCTTCTTCGGGCCCGAGTACAAGGTGCTGCGGGGTGGTTCCTGGGCTACCCGCCCAGGCGCTATCCGCAACACCTTCCGGAACTGGGATTACCCCATCCGCCGCCAGATTTTCAGCGGCTTTCGGTGCGCCCGCTATGACTGATCCCAGGATCTCCGGGAAGTGGAACCGGCTTACCGCGCCGGCGTATGCCCACCCCAATCTGCGCATGCTCGCCGAGGTGGCTGAAGGCCTGTCGGCTCCGCAAAAGGAGCTCTCGCCGAAATACTTCTACGACCACCGGGGCTCCGAGCTGTTCGAGGAGATCACCCGGTTACCGGAGTATTACCCCACCCGTACCGAACGGTCTATCCTCGTTGACTGGATGCCGGCTCTCATCCCAGAGCTGGGGACGCGGACCCTGGTCGAGCTCGGCGCAGGAAACGCGGAGAAAAGCCGGATCATCATCAGCGCGATGCAGGCCGCGGGTACCGCCAACCGGTACGTGCCGATCGACGTCAGCGCCAGTTTTCTGAACCAGACTGCCGGGCAGCTGCGTCGGGAGTATCCGGGTCTGGCGGTCGAGCCCATGGTGGCCGACATCGCCGAGGAGCTCGAGCGACCCCGGGGACTGACTCATCCGGCCCTCTACGCCTTCCTCGGCAGCACTGTCGGCAACTTCTACCCTCCGGCCGCTATTCGCCTCCTGAGCCGGGTGCGGCACGCGATGGCGGAGGACGACCGCCTGCTTCTGGGTGTGGATCTGCGGAAGGATGTGAGCAGGATTGAAGCGGCCTACAACGATTCTCAGGGAGTCAACGCCGCATTCAACCGGAACATGCTCCTCGTGCTCAACCACGAGCTGGGCGCCACCTTCGATCCAGCCGTGTTCGCACACCGCGCCTTCTATGAAAGGGTCACCCACCGTATCGAGATGCACCTGGTTTCGACGCTGGAACATGAGGTCCGAATTCCCGGAATCGGGCTGGTGCCCTTTGCCGAGGGCGAATCGATCAGGACGGAGATCAGCTGCAAGCACAACCGCGCCAGCGTGGCCGAGTTATTCCTCGCGGCGGGGTTGCGGATCGAGACCTGGCGAACGGATCCGGAAAACCTTTTCGCGCTCGTCATTGGGGTCGCCGGATGACGACGACGCGGGCGGCGCTTGCGGTTGACCTGGCGGAACGCGTCTTCACGGGACCCATCGCCGGCTCGCTGATACCGCGCCGGCTCGGCGCCGAAGTCGAGTTCATTCCGGTCGATGCCCTTACCGGGCGCCGATGTAGCCTGGTAGGCGACGGGGCCGTCTCCACCCTGCCATTTCTCCGGCGCTACGGGGGCAGGCAGGGATGGCGGGAGGGCTGTACCTCGAAAGGCACCCCGTGCTTTGCCCTGCCGGCCGGGGGCACGCTGACGTTCGAGCCCGGCGGGCAGCTGGAGTACAGCTCTCCCGCTTGCCGCTCGGCCTCCTCGCTGCTTGCCCTGTTGCGGTCGGTCGTGCTGCCGTTGCGCGCTGCTGCGGCCGGAGAAGGCATCGATCTCCTGGCTGTGGGAATCGATCCCCTGAATCCTGCCGAGCGGGCACCGATGGTCATCCAGGCATACCGCTACCAGCGGATGGCCGAATACCTCGGGCGCCTGGGACCGTCCGGAGCGCGGATGATGCGCCAGACCGCGGCCTTTCAGGTGAGCGTTGACTTCGATGACGAGCCCTGGCTCCGGTGGCGGGTGCTCAACGCGGCGGCGCCCTACGTCGTCGCGATCTTCGCCAACTCCCCGATTTACGCGGGTGAGCCTACCGGCCATCAGAGTGCGCGGGCCGATGCCTGGCGTCAGCTCGATCCGGCCCGCACCGGCATCCCTTTTGACGAGCGTGCTCCGCTGCAGGCATACCTCGAGTTCGCGCTTGCCGCGCCCGCCATCCTGTTCCCTACGGTGAGCGGAGAGCCTCTTCCGTTCGGTAAGTGGCTCGCCCGCGCCAATCCCACCGCCGAGGAGTGGCAGGACCACCTGAGCACCCTGTTCCCCGAAGTGCGACCGCGCGGGCATCTCGAGCTCAGATCCGCCGATGCAATTGCGCCCGAGTGGTATGCCGCTCCGCTCGCGCTCACGGCCGGCATCCTCTACGACTCCCGGGCGCTGCGTGCCGCCGCGGACCTGTTGCCGCTTCCGGATCTTGGACTCCTGGAGCGGGCCGGCCGGCTGGGACTGCACGACCCGGTGATCGCGCGAACCGCGGCCGATCTCTTCGATCTCGCGCTGACCGGGTGCAGCGGCCTCGGTCCCCATTACTTTCATCCTTCCGATCTAGAACAGGCACGCGCTTTCTTCGATCGCTATACCAGGCGATCTCGTGCGCCTGCCGATGATGTGCTCCAGGACGCCATCGCCGCCTAGCTGACCTCCTTCCGGGAACCGCGTGCACGCCATTCGAGTCCATCAAAGCGGCGGTCCTGAGGTCCTGCGCTACGAGAGCGTCGAGCGGCCTTCACCGGGCCCGGGTCAGGCCCTGGTTCGAGTCGAAGCCACCGGCCTGAACTTTCTCGAGGTGTATCAGCGAACCGGCCTCTATAAGGTCCAGCTCCCCTTCATCCCCGGGTCCGAGGCTGCCGGCACGGTCGTCGAGGTAGGCACCGGCGTCACCGGTGTGAAGGCAGGTGACCGGGTAGCTTCGCTGAACTTTGCCGGTTCCTACGCCGAGTTCTCGGTGGCGCCGGTAGACCGGCTGGTGAAGCTTCCGGATGACGCCGGTACCCGTCTAGGTGCCGCAGTCATGTTGCAGGGTATAACCGCCCACTATCTGGCCTGTTCCACATTCCCGCTTCACTCGGGGCACGTATGCCTGGTACACGCGGCCGCCGGTGGGGTGGGCTTGCTGCTGTGTCAGATCGCGCGGAGTCGCGGAGCCCGGGTGATCGGCACAGTCTCCACCGAGGCAAAGGCCACTCTGGCACGCGAGGCCGGTGCCCACGAGATCATCCTCTACACTCAACAGGATTTTCAAGTCGAGACGATGAGGCTCACTGGCCAGGGTGGCGTGGACGTGGTGTACGACTCGGTTGGCCGGACGACATTCGCCAAGGGCCTGGATTGCCTGGCGCCGAGAGGGATGATGGTGCTGTATGGCCAATCGAGCGGGCCGGTTGAGCCCATCGATCCGCAGATCCTCAATAGGAAGGGTTCTCTCTTTCTCACCCGCCCCAGCCTGGGTCATTATGTGGCGACCAGAGCCGAACTGGACCAGCGCGCATCAGATGTACTCAGCTGGGTAGCAGACGGCTCACTAAAGGTGCGCATCGGACACGAGTTTCCCCTCGCCGCGGCAGCCGAGGCTCACACCGAGCTCGAGGCCCGGCGCACGACGGGGAAGGTGCTCCTGATTCCGTGACTGCCGCACTGCCCGCGGTCGTGTCTACCGAGTGGCTGGCCGCCAGGCTGAAAGACCCGGGCGTACGGGTGGTAGACGGTTCCTGGTACCTTCCCGGGAGCGGGCGCGACGCTGTAACCGAGCACGCCGCCGGGCACATTCCGGGCGCGGCCTTCTTCGATCTCGACGCGAGTAGCGATCACAGCACTCCATTGCCGCACATGTTGCCGGCGGCCGAACGATTCGCGGAGCGGATGGAGGGCCTGGGCCTGAGCAATTCAGATCACATCGTGATCTATGATGGCTCGGGCCAGAATCTCAGCGCCCCCCGGGTGTGGTGGATGTTCCGCGCCTTCGGGCACGGTCGCGTTTCCGTTCTGGATGGTGGCATTCCCAAATGGCGCAGGGAACGGCGTCGGCTCGAGCAGGGCATTACTACCCATCCTCCTGGTCGATTCACCGCTCGCCTGGACCACACAGCGGTTCGCGATCTCGCGTCGGTTCGGGCCAACATCGATGAGCCGGTGGAACAGCTGGTGGATACTCGATCAGCCGGGCGGTTTGCGGGGGTGGAGCCGGAGCCTCGCCCGGGACTTCGAGGTGGCCATGTTCCGGGCAGCCTGAACCTGCCATTCACCGATCTGGTACGGCCCGATGGTACGATCTGGCCGGTGGAGGAGCTGCGCCACCGGTTGCTCGCGGCCGGCGTGGACCTGTCCAGGCCGGTTGTTGCCAGCTGCGGCTCCGGCACCAGTGCCTGCGCATTGGTCTTGAGCCTTCATTTGATTGGGCACACGCAAACCGCAGTGTACGACGGTGCCTGGGCCGAGTGGGGTGGACAGGCGGATACTCCGATCGAGTCGTAACTCACCTGCAACAGCGGGCGGCCGTGGCTACCAAGGGACTCTCAGGGCAGAACCTCAATCTGGGCTTCGGGTGCGTCGTCCTGTTCCTGCTCCCGTTTGCTACTGTTGGGACGGTAACGCTTGTCATGGCCCTGCAGCGCGCGGCCGCGGGGAACTGGACCGAGGCACTCTTTCTCGGTCTCTTCGCGGTCACCTTTGGTGGTGTGGGGTTTGGCGGCATTGCCGCGGCCCTGGTCGGGCGCAGAAAGGTCAAGGAGCAGGCCGCTCTCGAGGCCAGGCACCCGGACTCGCCCTGGTTGTGGCGGCCGGACTGGGCCTCCGGACGGATCATCGATTCCAGTCGCGTCACCATGTACACCGCGTGGGCCTTCGCCGCCTTCTGGAATCTGCTCAGCTTCCCCACCGGGTTTCTTGGCGTGCGCGCCGCCCTTCAGGAAGGAAAGCCCGCCGCCCTCCTCGCTCTCCTCTTCCCGCTGGTCGGCATCGGCCTCCTGGTCTGGGCGTCCCGTGCGACACTGCGGTACCGCAAATACGGCGTCTCCCGGCTGGAGCTTGCCACCATCCCTGGTCTCGTTGGCCGGACCCTTACCGGGATGGTGCGCGCTCCCGCGAGGGTGCAGCCGGAGGAAGGATTCCGGGTCATCCTCAGTTGCGTGCGACGGGTGAGGACGCGGAGGGGGAAGAACAGCTCTACATCCGAGAGCATCCTCTGGCAGGACGAACGACTGGTGGCCGGTGAGCCCAGCCGCACCGCAGCTGCGATGGAGACTCACATCCCGGTGGCCTTTCGGCTTCCGGTCGATGCCGAGCCGTGCACCGACATCAACTCGGATAATCGGGTCCTCTGGCGGCTGCAGCTCTCGGCTAGCGTCGCCGGTGTGGACTACGAAGCGCGGTTCGAGGTACCGGTCTTCCGTACTCCTGCGAGCGACCAGCCGCTCTCCGCGGAAGAGGAGCGGATCACCCGGGACCAGGTGGCGGTAACCGTCTACGCGCAGCCGGCCGATTCGCGGATCGCGGTCACCTCAAACCGGCGCGGCACCGAGGTGCTGTTCCCTGCGGCCAGAAATCCTGGTGTCGCAACCAGCGTGACGCTCCTTCTCCTGATCTGGCTCGGATGCATCGCGCTCCAGATGTATTTCCGGGCGCCGCTCATTTTCCCAATCATCACCGGGCTGGTCGGGCTGCTCATTCTGATCGGCGTGCTGGACCTGTGGCTCACGGTCTCGCGGGTAACCGTGGATGCCGGCACTCTCACCTGGGCCACCGGGTATCTGTTTCCCGGGCGGGAGCGCACGCTGCATGCGTCCGAGATTGCCGACCTGATCGCGTCAATTGGAATGCAGGCGGGGACGACAGTGTATTACGACGTCGTAGTCGTGCGGAAGAACGGCAAGAAGCTGAAGGTGGGCACCTCGCTCAGGAACAAACGCGAGGCCGAATGGCTGGCGGGGGTGTTGAAGAAAGCGTTGGGGGAACGAGTGTCATCCTGAGGAGCGGAGCGACGAAGGATCGGGTCGCCAAGCAGGCCGATCCTTCGCTGCGCTCAGAATGACAGGTCGGTCTTCATCTCGCCGGCGGCGCCAGGTTCCCGCAGGCCACGATCACCTTCATGTTCTGGGACGATGCGTGCACGTTGACGAAGTACTCACCGGTCTTAGGCGTCGGGACGGAGAGCTGGGCTTCCGAGCTGGCGCGTCCATCGCCACCCACCTTCAGCGGCTTATAGGCCTCGGCTGGACCGAAAATACCCTGATCCTGCCCGCACCGGCCGCGGTGCACGTGCCAGGGATGCACGCCGCCCGGTACTGCGTTGGCAAGGCTGACCGCGGCATCGGTGCGATCGGCACTCTTGGGATCGGGGCCCATCCAGGCAGAGCCTTGAATCGAGGAGACACCGGCCAGTTCGGGAGGACTGGTCAGGGTGCCATTCCAGCGGCTCGCTACGGCTTGGGTATTGGGACTGATCTCGACCGGTTTACGGCCGCCACACGCGCTCATGGCTAGAGCTGCGAGAATCAAACCGGCGGCTGCGTGAGCCTGCATAAGGTCCTCCCTGAGGCGAGTGACGAATACGCGAGATGCGTAGCCGACCTCCGCGCTGTGATGGTATATGCCTGTTCGAGCACCTGACTGCCGTGATGAGCGACACAGGAAGGACGGGAAGGTCGAGGAGGAAGATCCTTCCCTGTTCTCACGGGCGGTAATGATTAGCGAAGTCGATCCGGTCTCCCAGCGCCGGATGGCTCCCTCGCCACAACATATACAGGCGCCCGGGGCGGGGAACCGACAGGTTCTCCTCCTGCAGCCGAACGAAGGTTGTGGCGGCAGCACGGTTGTCCCTGGTGAGCTCGAGGGCGAACCGGTCCGCCTCGTGCTCCTGGTAGCGGCTCAATGCCAGCAGTGCTGGAACCAGTACCAGCGACACCATGGCCCCCAGTAAGACAAGCAGGGGAAAGGAAGCCACGTCTGACAGCTGGCTGAATCCAAAGCGCCTGGAAAACCGGTCAATCAGTGAGCCGGCGGACCGGTGGACCACGTAGAGCGACACGGTAATCAGCACCGCCGCCCCGAAGATAAAAATCAGGGTATGCCCGAGGACGAAGTGACCCATCTCGTGCGCGGTCACGAAGAGAACCTGTTCTGGCGCGAGCCGGACCAGGATCGTGTCCCAGAGAACGATTCGCTTGGTGCTTCCGAGCCCGGTGACGTAGGCATTCACCGTCCGGGTGTCCGCGCTCTTGTCTACCTCGTAGACCCGGCTCCCCTCGATCCCCGCTCGCCGAGCCTGCGACAAGATCCGTGCCTCGAGGGCCTTGTCCTTCATCGGGCCGAAGTGGTTGAAGAGTGGGTCCACCCAGATAGGTGTCACCACCAGGACGACAGTGGCCACCGGGATGGCCGCGAGTCCGGCATAGAGCCACCACCGCTTCGGGCTCCGGCGCAGCAGCAGGTAGGGAATCCATAACACCAGCGCCAGACCGAGCCCGCTGACCGCCACGCCTTTCAGCCACTCTCCCCACCATTTCCCGAGGCTCTGATTGGAGAGCCCGTACGCGTGCTGCCGGACGTATTCCTCGTAGTAGGCGAGCGGCAGGGTGAGGATGGCGGTCACCAGGGTAAACAGCAACGCGTACACCACTACCATCAGGATCCAGCGGCGGCTGGTCCGCTGCGCCAGCCGGCGGAGTCGGGCGGAAGCGCCGGTGAACAGGAGCAACGCGGGAATCAGCAGGCTCAGCCCCGTCGACACCCCCCACAGCACGTTGCCGCTTCGGTAGTAGCTGACGGCGAGCTCGCTGGGCTCGGGCACGGCGACCGTCTGGGCTACAGTCGTCCCCTTCATTGGGCTGGAGTACCTTTCTGGCCGAATGTCTGCTACACTAACTCCGCGGAACCGGATCATGACGACAAGGATGCTACTCACTCAGGGGTGATCATGCGTGCGCTTTTCGCTTTTCTCGCGCTTTCGGGTGTTGCCGGCATCGTCTTCGGCGTGCTGACGATCATCCACGGTGCGCAGGCCGATGTGCCGTTCAGCTACGAGAACTACGGGGGACCGGGGTCCCTGATCGGCGGCCTGCTGCTGGCGGCGGTGAGTCTCTACCTCCTGTTCAACTGGGGAAGATTCGAGTCGTCCGAGACCGCACACCGCGATTAATTCGGGTACCCTCACCTTCAAGTATCGGAGCCGCTCATGCGCCCGCAAGCTCTCATCGGGGTTGTACTCCTCGTCCTCGGAGCCTTCGTGATATTCAGGGGTGTCAGCTACTCGGACCGGGACGAGGTTCTCAAGGTTGGCGACTTGAAGGCTTCAGTCCAGACGAAGAAGGCGGTTCCCACCTGGGCCGGCGGCATCGCTATCGTGGCAGGGCTGGTGCTCCTGGCGTCCGGCATGAAGCGGCGCGCCTGATTCGTTAGTCCGGTGAGCTATCAACGGATTTATCGGGTGGTCCGGCGGATCCCCAAGGGCAGGGTGGCGACGTACGGACAGGTAGCGTCGCTCGCCGGCCTCGCCGGGCACGCCCGCCAGGTCGGGTATGCCCTCCACGCTCTGCCCCGGGGTACTATCGTGCCCTGGCATCGGGTGGTAAATGCGGCAGGTCGGATCAGCACCCGCGCCACGCCGGGCGGCGAGCTGGTGCAGCGAATCCTGCTGGAACGGGAAGGGATCCCATTGGACGCGAGGGGCACGGTGCACCTGGATCAGCACCGCTGGCACCCGCGTTCATGATCGTACACATCCTCGGAGTTCCGATGGATCTGGGGTCGGGCCGGCGGGGCGTGGACATGGGCCCTTCCGCCATCCGGATCGCCGGTGTCGCCGACCGGCTGAGGGAGCTGGGCCACAAGGTCGTGGATGACGGCAACATCGTCATCAAGAACATGGAGGAGCTCAAGGTCGGAAACGAGCGCGCCCGGTACCTCGGCGAGATCGCGCGTGCGTCGGCTCTCCTGGGGCGCAAGGTCGGGCGCATCATGGAGCGGGGTCACTTCCCCCTGGTGCTCGGGGGTGATCACTCCATCGCGGTGGGCACCGTCTCCGGGATCGCGGAGTTCTGCCGGCGGCAAGGCAAGAAGCTCGGCTTGATGTGGATCGACGCGCATGGCAACATCAATACTCCGGAGACGTCACCGTCGGGAAACATCCACGGGATGCCGCTGGCCGCTCTGCTTGGCTTCGGGGTCAAGGAGCTGACCGATATCGGCGGCGCTTCTCCCAAGCTGGAGGCCCGGAACGTCGCCCTGGTGGGGATTCGCAGCCTCGACGGCGGAGAAAAGAGCCGGCTGAAGGAGACCGGGGTTCAGGTCCACACCATGTCGGAGATCGACCGGCACGGCGCAGATTGGGTCATGAAGAAGGCACTCGCCCGGGTAACCGACGGAACCGACTACGTTCACGTGAGCTTCGACCTCGATGCCGTCGACCCCACCGTCGCCCCCGGCGTCGGAACGCCGGTGAAGGGCGGTCTCGATTATCGCGAGGCCCACCTGATCATGGAGGTCATCGCCGACGCCGGAGTGATGACGTCGCTGGAGATTGTCGAAGTGAATCCTATTCTGGACCAGGGAAACGCCTCGGCCGCCTTTGCCGTCGAGCTGGTTCAGTCCGCCTTCGGGAAAAAGATCCTGTAGCCACCTGATTGCCAATTCCTCGGGGGGGTGGGTAGAATAGGGTTTGCCGGCACCTGCACGAAGTCGGCTGTCTCCGGCTCCCGGCCCAAGGATATAGGGGAGGACGATGCTCGCGCCCCATGACCACCTCCAGCATGCCATCCTCCGGCACGGGCGGGAGCGCCGCTCGACCGGCTCCGGTGCCGACGGCAGCCGTAACCTCGAAGCCAGAGTGAAGCCGGCGTGGGTACCCCTGTATCCCGGGGTCGATCCCCGGCGGTGGTATCCGGTGGTGCAGGAGGGCGAGTATAGGGACGACATGGAAGGGCTCTGGATCCAGGTGACTGAAAGAGTCACCTACGTCCTCGCCAAGCATTTCGACGTGCAGGCTCGCCCCGACGCCCACTGAACGGCGCTACTGTCCGGGCGGGCGCCGCAACGCCTCTCGCACGATTCTGCTAAGCTGCTGGGCTGTAAACGGCTTCTGAACGAACGGGTCATTCGGGTCGAGTGCGCCGTCGGTCACCATACGCTCCGCGGCAAATCCCGACATGTAGATAACCCGGACTCGTGGCCAGCAACTGGAGATCGTCTCTCCCAGCTGACGGCCCCGGAGGCCCGGCATGGCGAGGTCGGTGAGAACGCCGTCGATTGCCTGCGACCCGCGCTGAAGCATCCGGACGGCTTCGTCTCCGCTACTGGCCTCGAGCACCCTGTACCCCTGCCCCAGGAGCATCCGCACGGCAAGCCGCCGCACCATCTCCTCGTCATCCACGACCAGCACGGTCTCGACGGCGGGCTGTGTCATTGCGCACATCTCCGTCGTCGCGAGTAGAAGGGCGAGGGGCAACAGCCCCAACCCGATAACTTTGGGCCTCCAGTCGGGGCCCATTATTGCAAGATGTCGGCTATGGGGCCGTGCCGAGTGTCACAGGAGCGAGTGCGGTGCGGCTCACGCTTTGTGGAAGCCCCGCTCCAACGCGGCTACGTCGAGCGCGGAGGTGGTGTATACCCAATTGCTGGTGCAGGCAAACCGGAAGGTCTTACCGGAAGGCCTTAAGGAAGCGCAGCATCTCGGAGGTCCGCTCGAACACCCGGACCTCCGGGCTGGCGAGCGCGCGGTCCCGGGGCTCGAGCTTCAGATCGAGATGAGGCCAGCGCCGGTTTCCCAGCTGCAACGCTACGGGCGGTGCCCCCACCAGGCGGCAGAACTCGCGAAGCTCGGCGATGTCGTTGGTGGTTGAAAGCACGTGAGACCACCCCCGGGCCCGGAGGTTCTCCCGGTCCATCACGATCACGGGGCCACGCCCCCGCTGAGGAACGCCACGGTTCGCTGAATCACCTGGGGGTCCCGTAGCACGGCACGGTGACCCAGCCCGGTGGTCGTCAGGAGCTCGGCTCCCGGCCAGGCGGCCGCGATCTCCTCGCCGTGGGCGTAGGGAACGTCGGGGTCATCCCGGTCATGAACGATCAGGGCGGGAGCCGTCATCCCACGGGCGAGGGTAGGCACGTGCAGCTCCTCCCAACGAAACTGGAGTCTGGATTCCAGGTTCTGCCGCATGGCGTTATGCGCCCGCCGCGGAATGCGCAGGTGTTGCGCGAAGGCACGGGAGAAGAGCACGACATCCGCGGGTGGAGCGAGCAGGACCGCCCGCCGGGCCTGGAGTCCATTACGCATGGCCAGCGACACCGCCGCCCCGCCCAGCGAGTGGCCCACCAGCCCGTGTGCCGGACCCATCGCGTCGCCCACCACCCGCAGAGCTCGCGCAAACTGGGGCAGCGATGCCAGACGCCCCATGGAGGCGCCGTGCGCGGGCGCATCGAACAGCACCACCCGAAAGCCGGCGGTCACTAAAGCCTGAGCCAGGGCGCTGAACCGTCCAGCGCTGCTGCCCCAGCCATGGGCCAGTACCACCAAGGGGCCATCGCTCCATACCCACACCGCGATGTCCTGTTTCTCGCTCTGGACCGTATGCCGCGTTCCGGTCGCCAGAAAGGCCTCCTCCAATGGACGAGGCTCGCTGCGCGGCGGGCGACAGAAGATGTTCTCGGCCCAGCGGCCGGCCACACCGGGGGCGACGACGCCAACGGTGCGGAATGCGGTCCGGAGAAACCAGAGGGGCGGCGCGGTCTTCAATCGTGACTCCTTCGGGATATCCTGTCACCGGAAGCTTCGAGCCGAATAGGCAGAATGTTAGCCCCGGACGAACCCGGATGCCTGCGGGCTGCTCCCTGGTCCGCCTCGTTCCTATTCCAGCTCTTGTCCGACCGCTTTTGCTCAATAGCCCACCTGCTGAGTTCACGCTCCTCGGTTTCTGTGCCTGGTGACGACCGTCACCCGGTAGCCGGCCCTGCAGGAGCTAGTATAGATCCAGCCCAGCTTCGTAACCCTGTACTGTCGAGGAGGCCACTATGCCCGAGAAAAAAGCCGCCCACCACGGTGAGTCTGTTCCGCCCCCGGTAAATCCCACCTGGAAGGCGGCCTGGGAAACCGAGGATAACTACTGGTTCGAGAACTTCACCAGCCGTCCCTACTCGCTGGGCCCCGATTACTACGATCGGTTTCGGCCGGCCTACCGCTACGGATTCGAGTCGGCGCAACACCACTCGGGCCGGACCTGGGAAGAGGCGGAGGAGGATCTGCGGAAGGGCTGGGACCGCTACGACCACCGGCAGGGAAATACCTCGGCCTGGGAAGAGATCAAGGAAGCGGTGCGTGATGCCTGGGAGCGGATAGTCGGCGGCACGGCAGACGGAGCAGGTCAGCGACATCCACGGGTGCGCGAATAGCGCTCCCGGACCTCCAACTCGGATCCTCAACCATAGCATATTACGTCTATGGCTGAATCCATCCGCGATCTTCTCTTCGGGGGCGTGTCAACCGGCCGCGAGCTGGTGGAGGCGGTCGAGCCGCGGCGCTCCTTCGACGATGTCGTCCTCCCTGCAACCACGTTGCGGGCCCTCAATCACGCCCTGGCGCTGGTACGGAAGCACGACCTGATCTTCCAGCAGTGGGGGCTGGCCGAGCGACACTCGAGCGGGGTGGGCCTTGCCTTCCACTTTGCGGGGCCGCCCGGCACCGGCAAGACGATCTGCGCCGAGGCGCTGGCATACGCCCTGGACAAGAAGTTGCTCGTGGTGCGTTATGCCGAGCTGGAATCCCGCTGGGTGGGCCAGACCGCCAAACACGTCACGGCCGTATTTCGCTCGGCCGCGCGCCAGGATGCGGTCCTCTTCTTCGATGAGGCCGATGCCATCGCCGGCCGCCGGTTCAGCTCGATCACCGCGGCGTACGAGCGAGAGGCCAACGGGGTGGTCAACGTGCTGCTGCACGAGCTGGAGAGCTTCCCCGGCGTCGTCATCTTCGCCACCAACCTGGCCGCCAACATCGACCCCGCGTTCGAGCGCCGGGTTCGCACCCACATCCTGTTCGAGATGCCCGACGTGGACGAGCGGGAACGGATCTGGGCGGTGCAGCTCCATTCTCGCAAGACACCGCTCGCCCCGGACGTGGACTTCAGGGCTCTGGCCGAGGCGTATCCCCGGAGCGGTGGCGACATCAAGAACGCCGTGCTCAAGGCGGCGCAGATCGCTACCGTGGAGCCGGGCCCCGACTCGGAGAAGCGGATCCACCAGCGCCACTTCATTCAGGGCATGGCAGAGGTGATGTCCGCCGAGAACGTCATGTCGCAGTCATTGTTCGACGATCCCGGGGCCGGTCCGCTCGGCGGCGCTATCGAACGCCTGGCGGAGGGTCAGGAGGAGCTGCGGGGGGAGCTGGGGGTTTTCGCCGAGCGGTTCGAGGCCATGGAGCACCGGATCCTGGCGCTCGATCACGATCGGTCGGCAGAGCGGGCGGAGCTGGAGAGTACTCAGAGCCGGGCATTGGAGTTGTTCCATTCGGGCCGGCGCCGCAGAGATCGAACCATCACCTACCTGGCAATAGGGGCCGCCATCCTCGCTGCCTTGGCGCTCGCCCTTTCGCTGATGCCCTAGCAGGTCAGCGCCGCCGCAGCCGCACGTCCTCGCTCCGGTTGGGTCCTATCACGATCACCAGGAGCCGGGACTCGTAGCCGGGGGCCGACACCCTGACGTATTGGGTCCGGCAGTTGTCCATCAGGGCCAAATCGAATTTGAAGCGATACTCGCCGGCGCCATCGGTGAAGGTGACGTAGGGCGTTCCGATCATCTGCAGGTGCGCCCCCGCCAGTGGGCGACCGTTATCCTGCCGGAATATCCGGCCCACGACTATGCCGTATTCGATGGGGCCGGCCGAATCCCTCGGCGCCGCGGGTTGGGGAGTGCAGCGCTCCGGGTTTTCCGGCAGGTAGGCCTCCATGGGCCGTCGAGCCTGCGGTCCGGCTCCCGCCCGGGTGGCCAGCCGGGGGCTGCCGAAGATGCGGCGAGCCTCGGATTCGAGTGTAGCCACGGTCTTCTCCGCCGCCGGCTTCCCGGAGGTTGGCTTCTCCGCCGCCTCCTCACCGCTGGAGCGCTTCTCGTCCGGCGGTGCATTGGGCTCGGGCTCGGGCACGTTCTGACGCACCGGAGCAGGTGGCGGCTCGGGTGGTGGTCGAACCGCAGCCGGGGCAGGCGGCTGCCGTACCGGTGGTGGCTGCTCCGGCCGTGGAGGTGGCTTCACCGGGGGGACATAGATCATCTCGACCCGCCGGGGTTCCGCTGCCGGATCGGTCCCTCTCCGGGCCTCCTCCGTCGCCGTGGTCCGGGAGACTTCGACCGCCGCCACCAGCAACAACAGGTGCACCCCCGCGCTGACTGCGAGGGTGCTCCATGCGCGGGTGCGGTTCGGGGGGACCGGCGGCTTCAACAAGGGCGAGACGTTCCTCGGAATATGTTCGGGTGCTGGTTGAAGATAACGGGAGTTTACCTCACCTCGGTTTACCCGGATGGGTTATGGACCTGGACGCCTGGAAGCCGCACGCCGAGGCCATGGAGGCCTACCACCGCGGGAAACATGATGCGGTGGTGGTGGTCTATGACGACTTCGAGCGGGACGAGGTGCCGATCTCCTATTTCTTCCGGGGTCCCGACCAGTTCACTCCCCTGGAGTGCTTTGCGCTGGACCTTTGCCGCGGCCGGGTCCTGGACGTGGGAGCCGGGTCCGGCTGCCACTCGCTCGTGCTGCAGGAGCGGGGATTCGAGGTCACCGCCATCGAGATTCTTCCGGCCCTGATCCGCGTTCTTCGGGAGCGGGGCGTCCGGGACGTCCGGGCGGCAACCTGGATGGACGTCGATGCCGAGCCCTTCGACACCGTCTTCATGATGATGAACGGATTGGGCCTCACCGAGACCCTGCCCGGCCTGCGCCGGTTCTTCTCCGAGGCTCGCCGCCTGGTTCGACCCGGAGGGCAGGTGCTGGCGGATTCGACCGACGTTCGGGTGCGGCTGGATGTCGAGGCCAACCGCACCGGCGCCCTGGAGCGATCCGATGGGCGCTACGTGGGCGAGCTGCACTTTCAGATCGAGTACGAGGGGCGGAAGGGCGACCCGTTTCCCCAGCTCTACGTCGATGCGGCAACGCTGGGCCGGTACGCGCGGGGGGAGGGGTGGAGTTGCGAGATCGTGCGGGAGCCGGACGAGTACGGCAACTACCTGGCCCGGCTTACCCCGTAGTCGGACTCACTCGTCACTACGTTCCCGTCCTTCCCGTCCTGTCGCGGGGCGAAGGCCGCGGCCCGGGCGATGGTGTTCGAATGGGATCCGGCCGCGGTGTTGGGCTTGGTGTTGGACCAGGCGTCGGGTCCGGCGATCGCCCCGGCTGAGTGGGGTTGGGATAGGGGGTCGGGTGCGGTTCGGGCTGTGGTACCCGGTTTACCCACGCTCCCGAATAGCTTCGATTCTCCATCTTCCGCCTCTCTGGGTTTGATAACTCTTCAGGCACCGCGGCTACTCGGCTCCCCTAGTGGTTCTAAGTAGGCCCTAATCCCTCTGGGCTACTCCCCAAGTCGCCGCTCTTCCCGCGCCTTGGTGAGTAGGCGCTCTGCGAAATCGAGCCGTTCCTGGGTTTCTGCCAGGTCCTGCTGGACACCATGGATATCATGCTCGAGTGCCTCGAGCCTCGCCGAGATATCGGACGACGGCAACTGGGGACGATTGGCGTGCATCCGGGCGATCTTGACCGCGGCGATCGCGACGATCGCCGCGATGGGTATGAGGGGGGCAAGAAACTCAGGGTTCACGTTACCTCCGCGGCTGCTCGGATGGTTGCCAGCATCTCGCGATGAATCAAGCCGCTGAACGGTCCGACGACCCGCCCAGTACGCCTGGAGTCGGCGTCGAGTTTCGGGATCGCACACAGGACCCGGGTTCCGGTTGTATCGGTCCTCGGGATGGTCCTATGGGAATACCGATACGCGGTGCCCAGGACCTTGTCGCAGGCCGCTGCCTCCGAGCTCCTTCACACCCACCACTCACCGCTACGGCCGCGCGGTGTGCGCTGGTGTGAGCGTATCGACGAAGAAGATCGCGTCGAACGCGGCGCCCAGCGGCAGAGTCAGATACGTGGTGAAGTTCGCCCGCAACGCACGCCGCTCTGTGAACCATGCGGTGAGCGCGCGGTCGGCAGGTGCTGCCCGGAGATCGAGCAGGAACCGGGGCAGGCCTACGCGCGCGAGCGCTGCGTCCACGCCGTCCCGGTTCGGAGTTGCGGCCGGAAGTCCGACCCCGTTCTGAGCCGAACTTGTCCCGATGATGACCAGGTCATCGCCCAGGGCCGACCGGAGTGACTGCCCCATCATGCTCGGCGGTCGCGCGAAGGCGCTCCAGATCCCTCCCTCCAGGCGCGCGTTCATGACGTGCGCGTTGTGCGCGAACACGAGGACCCGCCCCGCCGGACCCTCCTGGGCCAGCACCCACAGAACGTTCGCGGCCATCGCGGCGTCTCGCCGGTTGATCGCCTGCCCCGCCGCGGGCGAAACTCCTCCACCCGCCACATCGGGCGGCACCACCCGAAACATGCCTTCTGCCTGGCGCGCGACAATGGCATTGCGATGGGCCCACTCGTAGTCGGTTCGGGAGGTAGCAGCGATCAACGCTGGACCCTCGCGCTCGAGCAGGGAGATGAGGTCGTCGATGGCGCCGCTCAGGGCGTCGTGCTCGGCCGTCGAGAACGACGCAGACTCCGCCTCTGGAAGCCGCCCGATGAAGGACTGAACCCTCGCTCGCAGGCGCTGGGCGGATACCGGATCCACGCGGAGGAGGTAGGAAATTGCCGCTTCGAGAGCGGCCGGCGTCGGGGTGGACTCACCCGGGCCGTCGAGGCTCAGGTCTATCCCATAGAACCCGACTTTGCGGCGGTGGGCAGGGTTGGCGTTGTAGTCCCGGATCCACCGGACCAGCTCCTCGTTCTCCTCGAACCCGCCGAACCCATAGGTGAGATTGTCGCGGACCACCTGTTTTGTGTCCCCCGGTCCGCCGGCCACGAAGTCCTGGACCCGGCGTGATTCCGGCAGTCCTGACTCGATCGCTATTGCGGTGAAGCCGAGCTCTTCCACCAGGTACCGGAACAGCCGGTTCCGAAACGCGAGCGGCTCGTGGGCACCGTGGGCTGGCTCGCCGAGGGCGACCGCGCGGGCGGACCCGATGACCGGCCCGAGCCGCCGCAGGTCGCCGGTATCGTCCCCGGGCTCGACGGTCCTTATGGGCGCAGCGTGAGTCGCCGCCCAGTGCTCGAAAGTTCTGCCACCATCCTGCGCATCGGCCGCCGAGGGGTGGGTGCCGACAGCGATGGCCACGAGCGCTCCGAAAGCGAAACCCCTGACCGAGCGAATGAAGGCGGCCACCCCATGTATCTCCTGCGCGTTTGATGTCGAAGAGCAGCTGCCGCAGATCGTAGTTAAAGAGTGTGGCTAGGAGGCCCTGGAGCGCCCGCTCACCCTCTTGCCAAAGGCGTTCATCCTGGCGGGTTGTGGCCATAAGCGATTTGAGTCTCTCCGCATAACGCACCGCGCATCAGCTGGGGCGAATGCTCAGCAGCTCACAATCCACGTTGCCTGGAATTAAAGCGTAGTGGGTTATGCGCGCGTTAGGTGGCGTCGCGCGCGACCTCATAGGTCAGGAGCATGATTCCCGTGGGGTAGCGCCGCGTCTCAGCCAGGCGTAGGGCCGCCCTTTTGCCCAGGCCCGGCAGGAATGGGACGCCGCGGCCGAGCAGAACGGGAACCAGGCCTACTTCCACCATGTCCACGTAGCCGCGTTCCAACAGGCTTCGGAACAGCTCGCCGCCGCCCCACAACCAGATATCCTTGCCGTCACCGCCACGGCGAAGGTCCGCCATCTTCGGCTCGAGGTCGGTACCCACGATGGTCACCCCGGGATGGTCCTCCGGTCGCAGCGTTCGCGAGAAGACGTAGGTGGGCATGGCGGGCAACCCGGCGCCGCCAGGGGCTGCCAGGACTGCCTCGTAAGACTGGCGTCCCATGAGCACGGTGTCGAAGCGGGCCATGAACGCGCCCCAATCGATCTCGGGCTCATTCGGGATCCAGTCGTACTCTCCCTGCGGGCCGGCAATGAAGCCGTCGAGGCTCATCGCGGCACTGTACCAGATCCGACGCATCGCTACCCGGACGTGGAGATATCAGTCACTTATGGAAGCCCCCTGGTGCCCGCGCCTGAGCTCGGCAGAGTCTCGCCTGCCTTCCAGCCGTGCACCGTCAATCCATTCAGGAGCTCGAACACCGCCCGCCGGTCCTGATGCACCGCCAGGACCAGCAGATCCCCAGCCCTCGCCCATTCCAGCGCCTTCTGCACCCCGGCGATGTCGGGCCCCACCCGGGTGACGGCTTCCTCGGGCATACCCAGCCGGGAAAACTCGTCCGCCAGCAGGGCAGGGACCTCACCCACGGCGCGACCCCTGAGGAACTCATCCATCTCCTTGACCACCACATGGTCCGGCCTGAGCGGCCAGGCCGCGCGCGCCAGCTCGCGAATGGCCTCGTCGCTCCGGTCTCCCGCCTGGCCCACCATGACCAGCCGCCGCTGGGCCGGAAGCTTCTGGGCCAGCGCCACCAGCGCCGACATGCCGTGCGGGTTGTGGGCATAGTCCAGCAGGATATGAACCCCGCCGACCTCCAGGAGGGTGGCACGCCCGGCGTTGTCCAGCGGATCGTCACCAAACCTCCGGAGCGCTCCAGCCATCACCTCCGGCTCGAGACCCAGCGCGGCGCCCAGTCCCACCGCGGCAAGTACATTTGCCACGTTGTGCTCCGCCGTCCCCCGGAAGGTGATCGGAACCTCGGCCACGGCGGCAATCGTCTCACGCTCGCTCCCCCGGGTCAGCACTATCTGCCCCTGGTCGGCGAGGACGGCGGTGCCGCCGGCCCGGGTGTGTGCTGCAATCAATGGAGAAGTTGGCTCGAGCGAGAACCACAAGATCGCTACTTGGAGTGCGGGACTTCGTTCCACCAGCATCGGATCGTCCGCGTTCAGCACCAGGGTTCCTCGGCTCCCCAGCGCCTTGGCCACCAGCAGCTTCGTTTCCGCCAGCTCGGCCAGGCTCTCGATGCCGAACTCTCCCAAATGGTCCTCGGCGATGTTGGTGATCACCGCCGCGTCCGCCCGCTCCACCGAGAGCCCGCGCCGGAGCAGCCCGCCGCGCGCCGTCTCCAGCACTGCCATCTCCACCTCGGCTCGGCGGAGAACCATCCGCGCACCGCTCGGCCCCGAGAAATCACCCTGGTCGATCGCCACGGTTCCCACCGTCACGCCGTCGGTCGAGGTGTATCCCGGCACTCGTCCAGCCGCCCGGATCATGGCCGCCAGCAGCCGAACCACGGTCGTCTTCCCGTTGGAGCCGGTGACCAGGGCTATCGGCACATCGTGAGCGCGGGACCAGTCCACGCTCGCCGGATCCGGCAACGAGCCCTCCGGCCAGACTAGTACACCGGTTCCCGATCCCACCGACACCTGATCTTCGCCCGCCAGGAAAGTGAGACCACGCGCCCTGGCCGCACTCCGGAGTGCCACCAGCGCCCGATTGCTTTCTCTCGCGATCGCTCCCTTGAGGGACCTGAGGCCGGCCTCGTAGTCGGGCGGTGGTTCCTCGCCCAGCTCCGCCGCCGCCGTCTCCCAGGCGAGCTCGTTCAGCTCGGTGGCCGCATAAAGGCCATCCACCGGGGCACTCAGCGCCAGGCTCACCCCCCCAGGGAATCGTCGGGTGAAGAGCTGCTCATCGGGCCAGCCGGCATCGCATAGCAGACGGCGCGCGGCACTCTCCCAGGCGGCAATGGCTCGATCGGCATCTTTCTCGTCGAGCCGAAGGTCGAGGACCGCGCCCGGGCGGTCGAGCAGCAGGCCCGGTCCGGTCAGCCGGCGGGAGTCGAGGACATCCATTGCTGCGGCTCTAGCGGTCAGTCGGCCAGCTCCTCGCGCGCGATGCGAACACCCCGCGAATCTCTCACAAACTCCCGGCGCTGATCCTCCAGCACCGGCGCCACGGCGGCCAGCACCGGCTGCGGCGCCGGCTCCGGCCGCGGCACTTTACGCCGCTCGACCCGCGGAGGAGCCGCCTCGGGCCGGAACTGAATGATCTGCTTCCAGGTCCGGGTGATCGCGTCGCCGAAGATGAGCACCAGGTCGCCCGGCTCCGCCTCGCGCAGGGCCGCGTCGGTCGCCGCCTCCTCGCTCGGAATCACCAGGATGTCTCCCGCCGGCACTCCGTTGGCCAGCAGCGACTCCCGCAGCAGCTCTGGCACCTCGTCGGGGCGGCGGCCTCGGAGCTGGTCATCCCGCCGGCAGATGTAGCGGTCGAACCGTCCCGCGACGCTGCGGCCGATCTCGGCGATGTCTTCATCCCGCCGGTCTCCCGGGGCGGCCAGCACGCAGATGCGCTTCCCGACCACCTCCAGCCGGCCCACCAGCTGGCACATCGCCTCCACCGCCGCCGGGTTGTGGCCGTAGTCGAGGATCACCTTGAACGGATACTCGTCGTAGATGTTCATCCGGCCCGGCGCCTGGAAGAACGTCGTGTCGAACGTTCGGAGCCCATGCCTGATGTCCTCCAGCTTGAGCCCCATGCTGAACGCCATCGCCGCCGCGAACATCGCGTTCTGCACGTTGTGCATCGCCCGCCCCTCGAGCGTCGCCGGTATCAGGTGGGTCCAGAGCAGCGGGATGTGAGTGCCATGATCGTAGATAGTGATCATCTGGCCCTTGATCCCCGTCTCCAGCACCACGCCGCGTCCGCCCGCCTTGATGTGCTCGCCCACCAGGTCGTGGGTGGGATCCATGGTGACGTAGCACAGATGCTTGGCCTCGGCGTAGTCGGCCATCTTGAGGCACAGCGGGTCATCGGCATTGAGGATGGCCGTCTCCCGGGCCACCTCCACCACGATCCGCTTGACCTCGGCCAGCTGCTCCAGCGTGCCGATGCCGCGCAGGCCCAGGTGGTCGGCCTTCACGTTGAGCACCGCGCCGACATCGCAGTGTCTCACGCCCATCCCCGCCCGGAGCAGTCCGCCGCGCGCGATCTCCAGCACCGCCACGTCTACCGACGGATCGCTCAGCACCATTCGGGTGGCCACCGGGCCGGTCATGTCGCCCGCCACCGTGCGCTGGCCGTTGATGTAGACCCCGTCGGTGGAGGTGAGACCGACATGATGGCCGGCGAGCTTGTGGATGTGGGCCAGTATCCGGGCGGTGGTGGTCTTGCCGTTGGTCCCGGTGATCGCCGCAATCGGTATCCGGGTCGGCGTGCCCGGCGGAAACAACATGTCCATGACCGGGCCGCCCACATCGCGCGGCCGTCCCTCGCTCGGCGCCATGTGCATGCGGAATCCCGGAGCCGCGTTGACCTCGCAGATGGCGCCGCCGACTTCCTTGTATGACTCGGTGACATCGGTGCTGAGGAAATCGACGCCGCCCACATCCAGCCCGATCGCTTTCACCGCCCGCACCGCCATCTCGATGTTGTCCGGGTGGACCTGGTCGGTGACATCCGTGGCCGTGCCCCCGGTGGAGAGGTTGCCGGTGGACCGGAGAAAGACCTGCTCCCCGGCGGCGGGGATGGTCTCCCGGGCGTAGCCCTTGTTGGAGAGCAACGTCTCCGCCTGGTGATCGAACGTCAGCCGGGTGAGCACCTTCTCGTGGCCGATGCCTCGGCGGGGGTCCCGGTTCACCTCATCCACCAGCTGTTCGATCGTCTGGACGCCGTCTCCTACCACGTGTCCCGGCACCCGGAGCGCCACGGCCACCAGCTCGCCGTTGATCACCAGCATCCGGTGGTCCTCGCCGGTGATGAAGCTCTCAATGAGGACGCTTCGGCTGTGCTCCCGGGCAACATCGAAAGCCTCCGCCACCGCTTCCGAGGTGGTGAGATGAATCGAGATGCCTCGTCCGTGATTGGCGTTGAACGGCTTCACCACCACCGGGTAGCCGATCCGCTCTGCCGCCGATACCGCGTCTTCCGCGGTCTGCACCAGCCGCTGCTGTGGCACCGGCAGGCCCAGGTTGCCCAGTATGCGGTTGGTCTCTTCCTTGTCCGAGGCCAGCTCGACGGCGATATGTGAGGTGCGGCCGGTGACGGTTGCCTGGATCCGCTGCTGGTACCGCCCGTGGCCGAATTGGATGAGGCTCTGTTCGTTGAGCCGGATCCAGGGAATCTTCCGCTCTTCGGCCGCCCGCACCAGCGCCATGGTGCTGGGTCCGAGCGCGCGCCGCTGGGTAAACCGGATGAACTCGTCCCGCTCCGCGGCGAAGTCGAACCGGAGCCCCGAGCCATCGAGCGAGGGAGAGCCCTCCGGTCTGAGCTCCGGGGGCAGCAGGGAATGCAGCAGGGCAAGGCCCAGCCGGCCGGCCTCGACTCCCACGTCCTCCTGCTCGTACTGGTAGACGACGTAGTAGTGTCCCCGGGGCCCGTGCGAGCGGGTCTTTCCGAAGGTGACGGTCTCTCCCGCCACGTTCTGCAGCTCGATGGCGACATGCTCCAGGATGTGACCCATCCAGGTGCCCTCGCCCTCGGTCAGCCGGCGGACGAATCCACCCTTCTTGCCATAGGAGCAGGTGTGATCGTGCAGCCCGGGCAACGCGGCGAGAAGGGGATCCGTGAACGCCGCCCCCAGCTTTCCGGAAGGCCAATCCTCCAGCGGGCCGAGATCGATGTCGAGCCGGATAACCGGAAAATGCGCGTAGAGGCTTGGTCCAACGAAAATCGTCTTGTCCAGTATGAGCATCTTCGAATTCCCGATAGCAGAGTACCTTCACGCTGCCCCGCTGCCCCGCTGCCCCGCTGCCCCGCTGCCCCGCCTACCCGCTCCCCCGCTTCGCCGCCTTGTTCCCTTCTTTGCCGCCCTCCACCCGCTCGGCCAGCGCCGGCGCCGCCGCGGCAACACGGGAATGCAGGTTGAAGGTCGAACCCTGATCCAGGATGTGCAGTTTCAGCCCGATGAGACAGATCGCGTCGTTTTTCCGCACCCGGGCCATGGAGGAGAACTCGATACCGGAGCAGTCCACGATCGTGAGCGCGCCGCCCCCAACTACCTCCAAGGTCTCATCCGGCCCGATGAAACCCGCCGTGTTCTCGTCCAATCCGATCCCGATGGCAAAGGGGTTGTAGGCCAGGGCGGTCAGCAGCCGGCCCAGCCGGTCGCGCTGGCGGAAGTGCTGGTCGATGATCACCCGGTTGGTCAGGCCGAGCCCGGGTGCGAGTGTCACGATCCTGGCCCGGGGAGACGCGCCCTCCTTCCCGAAGGCGATCATGTGCTCGCAGAGGAACGCCGCGCCCGCCGAGGTGCCGGCCACGTGCATCCCTTCGGCGTTGCGCCGCCGGATCGCCT
>JBDTTD010000008.1:0-24091 GCA_039930805.1 Gemmatimonadales bacterium
TCATGATCCCGGCCGGCAGCTCGTAGACCGCGGACACCAGGCCGAGCGGGGTTTCGTCCGGAAGCCGCACCGAGAAGCCGTCCAGCTCGTGGAGGTAGACCTCCTCATCGGCCAGCGGGCCCAGCTGCTCAGGCGGCACCGCCAGAAAGTGCTTCCGGAACGGGTCCAGCGCATCGCGGGTCTCCACCCCGGCAAACTTCACCAGCCACTCCCGGTGATACTCCCGGCTGCGCTCCACCATCAGCGGACCGGCCACCGTATCTCCCGCCAGGTCCACCACCCAGATCTGCTGACCCGCGGCGAAGATGGTAGCCGGGTCATCGGTCAGGGGGAAAAGGTTGCACTCACCTTTCAACCCGTGCGGTTTCCTCAGTCGGCCAACCACTACGTACCCACTCATACGGCAACAAACAGCGTGAGCGGGGAAAAAACGCCGTAAGCGGGTGTCCCGGTCTGCGCCATGTAGTTCCCGCTTACGTTCTGTGTTTCCCGCTTACGCCGTTCTCTTCCCGCTTACGCTTTCGCTGTTCCCGCTTCGAACACCCCGGCCTGCTTGAGCAGGGACTGGACGGTGTCCGACGGCGTCGCGCCCTTGGCGATCCACTGACGCGCTTTCTCCGCGTCTACCTGCACCTTGGCGGCCGCGGTCTCGCCCTTCGGGTTGTAGGTCCCGATGATCTCGATGAAGCGGCCGTCGCGCGGCGCTTCCTGGTCGGCGATCACGATGCGATACAGCGGCAGGCTTTTCCGGCCGATGCGGCGGAGACGAATGCGAGTTGCCATGTAGGTTCCTGGTGGTACGGGTTAACCGGGGAATCCGCCGCGTCCGAAGGGCAGCTTCAGACCGGCGCCTCCGGTCTTCCCCGCGATCTTCATGAACTTCTGCATCTGCTTGAACTGCGACAGCAAGGTGTTGACTTCCTGAACCGTGCGTCCCGACCCCTTGGCGATGCGCAGCCGGCGCTGGCCGTTGATGACGTCGGGGTTGGTGCGCTCTTTCGGCGTCATCGACAGGACGATTGCCTCGACGTGCTTCAGCTTCTTGTCGTCCAGCTTGGCGGCCTGGAGCATGGCCGGGTCCACGCCCGGAAGCATGCCAAGCACGTTCTTGAGCGGCCCCATCTTCTGCATCTGTCGCATGGCGTTCAGGAAGTCGCCGAGATCCATCCCCTTCTTCGACTGGACCTTCCGGGCCAGCCGTTCGGCTTCCTTTTCATCGACCGTCGTCTGTGCCTTCTCGACCAGCGAGAGGATGTCGCCCTGCTGGAGAATGCGGCCCGCGAGCCGGTCAGGGTGGAACGGCTCCAGCGCGTCCAGCTTCTCGCCCACGCCGATGTACTTGATCGGCGCGTGGGTGACCCCGTAAATCGAGAGCGCGGCCCCTCCCCGGGCATCGCCGTCCATCTTGGTCAGCACCACGCCCGTGATGGCGAGCGCCTCGTGAAAGCCCTGCGCGATCCGCACCGCGTCCTGGCCGGTCATGCCGTCGGCGACGAGGAGAATCTCGTGCGGCTTCACGGCGGCCTTGAGCCGCTTCAGCTCGTCCATCATCTCGGCATCGATCTGCAACCGGCCGGCGGTGTCGACGATGACGGTTCGTGCCCGGGCCTTCTCCGCCGCCACCAGACCGTCACGCACGATCTTGACTACATCCTGGCTGCCGAGGTCGCTGTGGACGCCCACGTCAACCTGGCGCCCCAGCGTATGCAGCTGATCGATGGCAGCCGGGCGATACACGTCGGCCGCCACCAGGAACGGCGCCTTCTGCTCCAGCTTCAACCGCTTGGCCAGCTTGCCCGCGGTGGTGGTCTTACCCGAGCCTTGAAGACCTACCAGCAGGATGACCGTCGGCGGAACGGTGGCGAAGGTGAGGGGCGCTTGCTTCTCACCCAGCAGCACCACCAGCTCGTCATAGACGATCTTGACCAGCTGATGCCCCGGCCGGACTTCCTTCAGTGCGGCGAGGCCAACCGCCTTCTCCTGCACCCGGGTGAGAAAGTCCCGGGTCAGATCGAAGCTCACATCGGCCTCGAGCAGGATCCGCCGGATCTCCCGGAGTCCCTCGGTGACCGCCTCTTCCGTCAGAACGCCCCGCCCCGTGAGCCGCTGGAGCGTGGCGTTGAGTTTGCCAGAAAGCTCGTCGAACATAAGCCCGTAAGGTTAAACGCGAAGCGGGCTTTGGGCAAGCCAGCGGGAGCTAGATCCGGGTCAGAATAGCGGCAAAGCGGGGATGGTTTCGAATCGGGTCCAGGTCCGGGTCCTTCTCCACCCAGGGCCGGTGGCCGGAGCCGAGCAATGTCGCCCGATCCAGGCAGTCGAGCGCCTGGTCCACCAGCCCGAGCTGGGAATAGGTGCAGGCGACGTTATACAACACCGCGGGGTCGCTTGGGTCGATCGTCAGGGCACGCTCGGCCCACTGCCGGCTCCTCTCCTTGTCGCCTAGGTAGGACAGGTCGGTTGCACCAAGATAGAAGGCACGGGCATCGTCCGGATTCAGCTCGATGTGGCGTTCGATGATCTCGACCGCCTTGCGGCGCATCTGCTCGCTCTCCTCTTTCCTCCCTAGCGCATGATAGGTCAGGCCCAGCAGGCTGGGGGTCTGATAGTCCTCGGGCCGGAGCACGGAGGCCCGGTGGAAGGCTGTCGCCGCTTCCTCGTACCGGCCCTGCTGAAAGCAGGCCCGGGCATAGAAGTAGTGGGCTTCGAAGGACTTCGGGTCCAGTCGAAGGGCGGCCAGGAACTCGCGCTCGGCCTCGGTGTACTGCTCGCTCAGGGTCAGGGCAAGGCCGCGGGCCGCATGGGCTTCCGACATCTCCGGTGCCAGCCCCAGCGCCTTCAGGCTGGCTGCCTCCGCCTCATGGAGGTTGGCCTTGCTGGGATCCCACCACATGAATAGAAAGGAGCTGGCGTCCGCCGTCCCGGCATAGGCGGGCGCGAAGGCCGGATCGATGTCGATGGCCCGGGCATACATCCGCCGGGCGAACTGCAGGCTCTTTTCCCGAAACAGGTTGAACGCCTGGCGTCCGCGCAGGTAGAACTCGTAGGCCTCGACGCTGCCGGTTCTCGGCTTATCGATGGCGCGCTTCTCCTGGTCGGTCAGCACGACGCGCAGCGCGCGCACGATGTTCTCCGCGATCTCGTCCTGCACCGCAAAGACATCCTCCAGCTCGCGGTCAAATCGTTCCGACCAGAGGCAGTACCCGTCGGTCACGTTGATGAGCTGAACGATGATCCGGAGCCGGTTGCCGGCCTTGCGCACGCTCCCTTCCAGAACCGTGCTCACGCCGAGCTGTTCACCGACCTCCCTGATGTCCTGATTCTTGCCCTTGTGAGCAAAGGCCGATGAGCGTGAGGCTACCCGCAGCGCCTGCACCTTGGTGATCGCGTTGATGATCTCTTCGGCGATACCCTCACAGAAGTAATCCTGGTCCTTGTGCGGACTCATGTCGGCGAAGGGCAGGACGGCGATCGACTTGCTGCTCGCCTGCTGGGGAGAGACCACAGTGGTGTCGCTGCCGACCGGGTACCCGCTCTCGTCCGGCACGCTGGCGAGTGCCTGAACCAGTTGCGCCGCGTTGGTGAAGCGGTCCTGGGGACTCCTGGCCAGCACTCGCGACAGGACCCTCTCCAGCGCGGCCGACACGTCCGGCCGGGTGGTGCGGACCGAGGGTGCGGGATCAGTAAAGCGCTTGACGATGATGGCCTGGGCCGTGGGTCCGCTGAACGGCGGTTGCCCGGCCAGCATCTCGAACAGCACGCAGCCGAGGGAGTAGAGATCGCTCCGTCCGTCCAGCTCCTCGTCGCCCGCGGCCTGCTCCGGGCTCATGTAGGCCGGCGTGCCGAGGGTAAGTCCGGTCTGGGTGAGAGCGGTTTCGTTGCCGGCGCTCAGGGCCTTGGAGATCCCGAAATCGGTGACCGTCGCCTCGCCCTCGTGCAGCATGATGTTTTCGGGCTTGATGTCGCGGTGGACGACGCCCTGGCCGTGGGCGTAACCCAGCGCGGAGGCGACTTCCCGGGTGATCCGCAGGGCCTCGGCGAGCGGCAGCCGCAGCTCGCGGATCAGCCGGCCTCGCAGCGATTCTCCCTGGACGTAGGGCATCACGTAGTAGAGGAATCCGCCGGCGGCCCCGGAATCGATCAGCGTGAGGATCCGGGGGTGATTCAGCCGGGCCGCGATCTCGACTTCGCGCTGGAACCGCTCGAGCTCGACGCTGGCAGCGAGATGCGGGTGGAGGATCTTGATCGCAACGTCACGGCGATGCTTCCGGTCCCGGGCCAGGTAGACAGTGGCCATTCCCCCACGCCCGATCTCCCGCTCCAGATCATAGCGGTCGCTCAGCGCGGCTTGCAGGCGGTTCTGGAGGTCGGAGACCAATCGAGCATCCTGGGGAGACACGGTTCAAGAATACTTGGCGGACAGACGGGCGGTAAGCGGTAGGGCGGTACGGCGGTAGCCGAGGCCGCCGAATATATGCGTTCATCCTGAGCGAAGCGAAGGATCGTCCTGCCTGACGTTGGTACCGCCCCTACCGCCGTACCGCCCTACCGCCGTACCGCCTACTCTTCTTCCATGCAGCCAACTGCGCCGATGCAGCCGATCAAGGACGAGGAGGAGCGACAGCGCAGGCTGGACGGCATGAAGCGGCGCGCCACTGGCCTCCTCGTGCTCATGGGTGCGACATTTGTGGCGGCCAGCTTTCTGGAGCCCCGCTATGCCTGGCTGGGGTACATCCGGGCCACCGCAGAGGCTTCCCTGGTAGGAGGGGTCGCCGACTGGTTTGCGATCACCGCCCTCTTCCGCCACCCCCTCAACCTCCCGATTCCCCACACCGCCATCATTCCCAGCCGGAAGGACCGCATCGGCCGGAGCCTGGGCAACTTCGTCCAGAACAACTTTCTATCGCCCGAGGTCCTCGAGACGAAGCTGCGTGCGGCCCAGCTCAGCCGCCGCGCCGCCGAGTGGCTCGCGCAGGCGGAGAACGCGCGCAAGGCAGCCCAGCACGTCGCCTCCGTAATCAAGAGCGCCGGCACGGTTATCCGTGACGAGGACGTTCATGCCCTGCTGGATCGCAGCGTCATAGAGCCACTCCGCCGCATGCCGATCGCACCGGTACTGTCGAAGGGACTGGAGCTGCTCACCGTGGACAACCGGCATCAGCAGCTGCTCGATCGGGTGATCCAGGGGCTCACCCGCCTGGTGGCAGAGAACGAGATCCTGATCCGCGACCGGATCCGGGAGGAGAGTCCCTGGTGGGTGCCGGAGATGGTAGACGACCGGATTCACCGCAAGGTGCTGGGCGGGATCGAGCGGACACTGTTCGAGGTCGCTGCCGATACCGATCATCCGCTCAGACGGCAATTCGACGAGCTGCTCTCCGAGTGGATGGTGCAACTGCAGCAGTCCCCCGAGGTCATCGCCCGGGCCGAGGCCATCAAGCAGCAGATCCTGGATCCTGAGACCAGCGGCCGGCTCGCCGCTTCCTTGTGGGGCGATGTGAAGGAGGCGTTGGGCCACAAGAACGCGCCGGGTGAAGGGGGCGCGATCGACGCCGTGGCCCGCGGCCTCACGGCCCTGGCCGGCGCCGCGCTCGAGGACGAGGTCCTGCTGGAGAAGGTGGACGGCTGGGTGATCGGGGCGGTGCTGAGCGTGGTCGAGCAGCATCGTCATGAGGTGGGCGTGCTCATCGCGCAGACGGTGAGCGCCTGGGACCCCGAGGAGACCTCCCGCCGCATCGAGCTGCTGGTCGGCCGGGATCTGCAATACGTGCGGATCAACGGCACGCTGGTTGGTGGTTTGGTGGGCCTGATCATCTACAGCGTAACCCAACTGCTCTAATTGTCATCATGGAAAGGCCCGTCCGGAGGACGGGCATTGGTGGGCCTATTCACAACGGCGCGGGCCCAGCCTATTTGCCGAGGGACACGTCCGGCACGTCGCTCCATCCCTCCCATGCCGTCGGAGCAAGCACGTATCGCATCGCCGGCTTCTGGTCGAGCTCGAAGCTCTCCAGCACCGTCCGATAGCCTTCGCGCGTGGTTGTTCTCAGCTTGCCGCCGTAGCCCCACACGAAGCGTTCCGCCGACCTGACATCGTCCCACACCACGTACCAGAGCAGCCCTGGACCCGCCGGCGTCCGGAACACCCGGTATCGATCGCCTCCCCACCCGATCGGGCCGCCGCCGCGGATCTCCCGGGCCCCGCGCAGCCGGGCCATCAGCACACGGATCTCGCTCTCGCCGAGCACGTCCTCGTGGATGACCTCGGAGCTCGGCGGCAGGGTCAGCCGCTGGGGTACGTCGCCCCTCAGGTAGCGATCGGGGTACAGTATCTGCTCGGTGGAGACCGGCATCCGTGACCCGTAGGGAACGGTGTCGCGCAGCGGTGAAGTCTTCCACCAATGCATGAACTCCGCGCCGGCGAGGTAGGGGAAGATCAACGACTCGCGAACCACCAGCGGCGCCTTGGCAAAGACCGGCATGGAGGACTGTTGCTGCCCGACCTGCTCGCGGTAGAGCTCCCAGAACTCGGGATTGGCGCCAACATTCTGGCCCGGCGCCAGCACCTCGATGGATGACAGGGTGGCCTGCCCTTCGAGTACAGCCTGCGCCGCGGTCAGCCGGTCGTTGTTGGAGGTATCGTGCAGAATGGAATCGAGCGGGATGTACTGCCCCTGGAGCGCATGAATCATCTCGTGCGCCAGGACCAGGCGGAGCTGCACCGGGTCGGCATCGGCGACGGCGAACAGCATGGCCGAATCGGGGTCATAGTACCCGGCGACCTGCTCGGTGTAGAGGTCCACCAGCAGGCTGCGAAGCTGGAGCGTATCGGGCAGGAAGCCGAACAGCCGGTAGGTCGTTTCCAGGCCCTTCAGCTTGGCGGGCGGAAGCTGTTCGTCCAGCTTCCGGATCAGGTAGGCCCGCACCTGCTCGCGAGATCGAATGGCCACCGGTGGATTCGACTTGAAGGTGAGACCGGTGGCCTGCTCGACCGGTCCCCGGAGACTGTCCACCATGTGCTGCAGGAGGCCGGTTCGCGAAGTAGCCGGGGCTTCGCCTCGACAGGACAGGACGGATCCTGCCAGGACCAGAGTTGTCGCCCCGAGCAGTAGTCTCATGCGCCGGTGAGGTATCGGGCATACCACGCGATAATCGTGGGTCCGGCCTCATAGGCTATGGCGGCCCCGATCGCCAGAAAGATGCCGAAGGGAACCAACTTCTTCTGCCCCATCAGTAGCAGTGGCACGAAGACGAGACTGCCCGCCAGCGCCCCGAGGAAGATGGTGAGCAGCACTCCTTGCCAACCGACAAAGGCGCCGACCATCGCCATCATCTTGATGTCGCCCCCTCCCATGGCGTCCTCCTTGAACACCCAGGTCCCCACCGTACCCACCAGCCAGAGCAGGCCGAAGCCCACGGCGGCCCCGATCACCGCAGTCCAGAGCCCCGGCAGTCCAGCGGCCAGGCTGAAGAGTAGACCGATTACCAGTCCGCCCCAGCTGAACTCGTCGGGAATGATGTATTGGCGCGCGTCGGTCATGGCTATTCCGAGCAGGATAGTGCAGAAGACAGCGCCCCGAAGAGCCTCGATCGTGACGCCGTGACGCCACACCATGTAGGCCCAGATGGCCGCGGTGGCGAGCTCGATCAGCGGGTACATCATCGAGATCGGCTCGCCGCATCCGCGGCATCGCGCCCGCAGCAGGAGCCACGACACCACCGGAACGTTCTCGTACCAGGCGAGGCCTCTGCCGCAGCGGGGACAGTGCGACCGCGGGCTGACGATCGACTCCTTGAGCTCAGCTCCCCAGCGCAGGATGCAGACGTTGAGGAAGCTGCCGAGGAGGGCACCCAGGAGGGCCGCCACGACAATCTCGAAGGGACCGACATAGCTCACTTCAAACGGCACGCGTCACCTCATGCAGAAGAATGCCGGCGGCAACCGCCACATTGAGCGATTCGGCTCCCGGAGTGAGAGTGATCCCGATCCGCCGGTCGGCTGCCGCATCCATGGTCGGACCGACCCCCGCGCCTTCGTTGCCGACCACCAGCAGGATGGGTGGCCGCTGCGCAGTCCGCTGCGGCAAGCGGCTCAGGTCCTCGCCGGCCATGTCGGCAACCCAGATCTCCGCCCGTTGGAGCCGGGCCCACGCGACCAGCTCCTCGGGCGTCGCGGGAACGGCCGGCAGTCGAAAGCTCGCCCCCATGCCCCCCCGCAAAACCTTCGGGTTGGTGAGATCGGCGGTGCCCTTGAGCGCGATCAGGCCCGCGGCCCCGAGGCCTAGCGCGGTCCGCAGCATGGTGCCGACGTTGCCGGGATCCTGCACCCCGTCCAGCACCAGGGCGGTGAGGCCGGGCAGCAGGTGGATATCCGCCAGGCTCCATTCCTTCGGCTCGACCACGGCCACGATACCCTGGGGGTGCTCGGTGTCCGCCAGCTCGTTCAGCTCCTGCTCGCTGATCGCCTCGACTCCGACACCCTTATCCAGCAGCGCGGCTTTCAGCGCCTTTCCCCGGGTGGTAGCTTCCAGCGCCGGCGACACCGCGGCGCCGCGGACGGTGATCGAGGTAGCGAGCGCCTCTTCAACGAGACGAACCCCTTCAGCCAGCGCCAGACCGCGCCGCTCGCGCCCCCGGCGGCGGCGGAGATCCCGGATCAGCGTCTGAAGGGAGCTGCTCATGGAGATACTCACCCGATGAAGATCGCGCTCACGATTGCCGGCTCGGATTCCGGCGGTGGGGCCGGCATCCAGGCCGACCTCAAGACCTTCCAGCAGTTCGGCGTCTTCGGCACCTCGGTCATCGTGGCCCTCACGGCGCAGAACACGCTGGGGGTGCGCGCGGTGGAGACGGTCCCCGACTCGATGATCGCGGCACAGCTCACTGCGCTGGCCGAGGACCTGCCCCCGGCCGCGCTCAAGACCGGCATGCTGGCCGAGGCCGGCGTGGTTCGACGGGTCGCGCGCGCCATCCGGGAAAACGGCTGGGCTCCCCTGGTCGTGGACCCGGTGATGGTCTCGACCTCCGGCGCCCGGCTGCTCACCGCCGAGGCGGAGGAAGTCATCCGGGACGACCTGCTCCCGCTGGCGGCCCTGGTCACTCCCAACACCGATGAGGCGGCGATCCTCACCGGACGCGTGGTTCACGACGTGGCCACGATGGAGCGGGCCGCCACCACGTTGCTCCGCTTCGGGGCCGGCGCGGTCCTGCTCAAGGGTGGGCACCTGGCGTCCAGCGAGATCGTGGACATCCTGGCCACGCCCTCAGGCATTCGCCGCTTCAGCCATCCCCGCATCGAAACGACATCCACCCACGGAACCGGCTGCACGCTGTCGGCGGCAATCACCGCCGGGCTGGCGCTGGGCCGCCCGCTCGAGGACACGGTTTCCACCGCCCTCGATTTCGTGCACCGCGCCATTGCGACAGCTCCGAATCTTGGGGCCGGCTTCGGTCCGCTGAACCACACGGTGCCCGCGTCTACAGCCGCTCGATGACGCCTTCGACCAGCCCCGCCAGCTCGTGCCGCACCCGATTGGCGGTCTCCATCACCTCGACGTGACCGAGCTTGGTGGGTGAGATCCCCGAGGCGAGGTTGGTCACCACCGAAAAACCAAGGCACTTGAGACCACAGGCGCGCGCGGCGATGACCTCGACCGCGGTGGACATCCCTACCGCATCGGCGCCCAGCCGGTCGGCCATCCGGATCTCGGCCGGGGTCTCGTAACTGGGGCCCAGCAGCTGGATGTACACGCCCTCGTCCAGGGCGATGCGCCTGGTCCGCGACACCTCGCGGGCGAGGGTCCGGAGTTCCTTGTCATAGGGGTCCGACATGTCCGGGAACCGCTCTTCGCCTGGAAGGACGGGCCCGATCAGCGGATTCCGGAACGTCAGGTTGATGTGATCCGCAATCAACATCACCGTGCCGGACGAAAAGGTGCGCCGGATGCCTCCGGCGGCATTGGTGAGGATCAGCGTCTCGATGCCGAGGCTGGCGAATACCCGGACCGGGAGCGCCGTGGTGGCCACGTCGTGGCCCTCGTACAAATGGAACCGGCCGCTCTGGACGATGACTTCCTTGCCGCCAAGTCTACCCACCACCAGCTCCGCACCATGCCCGATCACTGTCGTTGCGGGAAAACCTGGGATCTCGCCGTAGGGGATCGTCAGCGGGTCGTCCATGACCTGGCTGAGGAATCCCAGGCCCGATCCCAGCACCACGGCAACCTTCGGCCGCCGGCTGCCAAGCCGCTGACGAACAACGTCCGCCGCGGCCTTGACCCGCTCCGCCCCCTTGCTGTCCGCCTTCTCCGTCCTCTCCGCCTTCTCCGTCGTTGTCAAAGCAGGATCCCCGCGATGGTCGCCGACAGGAAGTTGGCCAGGGTCCCGGCGAGCATGGCCCGAATGCCAAGCCGGGCGAGGTCTCGCTTCCGCTCGGGCACCAGGGCACCGATGCCACCGAGCTGGATGCCTACCGAGCTGAAGTTGGCGAATCCCGCCAGAGCGAACGACGCGATGGTGAACGACCGCGGATCCAGCTGCGCCTTCAGGGGTCCGAGCTCAGCGAAGGCGATGAACTCGTTCAACACCATGCGGGTCCCCAGGAGGCTCCCGATCGTGCCGCTGTCTCGTGCGGGCACGCCCATGAGCCAGGCTATCGGCTGGAAGATCCAGCCCAGCACCGTCTGAAGATTGGGTGGGAACCATTCGGCGTAGCGGTGAACGGCTCCGAAGCCACCGTTCACCAGCGCCACCAGCGCCACGAACGAGACCAGCATGGCGATGACATTGAGCATCAGTTGCAGCCCCTCGCTGGTGCCGCGCGCCGCCGCATCCAGCAGGTTCACGTCCTGCTTGGGCATATCCAGCTTGACTTTGCCGTACGTCTCCGGCACTTCGGTTTCGGGCTCGAAGAGCTTGGCCATCATGATCGTCCCCGGCGCGGTCATGATGACGGCGGTCAGGAGATGCCGGGCCTCGATGCCGAAGGCGATGTAGGCCACCATGATCGATCCGGAGATGTGGGCCATGCCCGAGGTCATCACCGTCATCAACTCGGAACGGGTCATCCGGGCGAGAAACGGCCGGATGGTAAGTGGAGCCTCGGTCTGACCCATGAAGATCGAGGCCGCCACGTTCAGGCTCTCGGCCCCGCTGGCTCCCATCACCCGGCTCATCAGGAGGGCCAACGCCCGCACGATGAGCTGCATGATCCCCAGGTAGTACATGATGGCAAAGAGTGCGCTGACGAAGATGATGGCGGGCAGGAGCTGAAACGCGAAGATGACACCGAGACTCGAGTTGGGCTTGCCCAGCTCACCAAAGACGAACTGGGAGCCGACATACGAGTAGTTGAGGATGGAGGTCACGAAGTTGCCGAGCGCACGGAACAGCTGCTGCCCGGCGGGAATCCGGAGCACGAAGATCGCGAACAGCAGCTGGAGTCCGAGACCCCAGGCCACGACCCGCCAGCGGATCTGCTTCCGGTTGTGAGACAGCGCAATGGCGAACGCGAGAATGGCGAGAATGCCTAGCAGGCCTCTCAGGCGCAGCAGCAACCCCGGTCGCTCGACGGGCGCTGGGGTCGCGGACGCCTGAGGGACCGTGACCGCCGGAGAATCGGTCTGAGCCGCGGGCGCCTGCTGGGCCAGCACCCGGCTCACGCCCTGCCAGGTGAGTCCCGGAACCACCCAGGCGGCGAACATGGCGCCGGTAAAGAGGAGAATGGCGAAAGCGGTTACGCGCACACTCCTGCTACCCGGCCACCAGCGTGTTGGCATGGATCGTCCCTTTTGGGTCAGGAGTCGGGAGTCGGGAGTGAAATAGTAACCTGAAGGACTCCAGACTCCTGACTCCTGACCGTCAATAAGTAGCCGCCAGCTCGTCCCGGGCCCGGCCCAGAAGCTCGAGCCGCTCGGGCCACGGCAGAAACGCCCCCTCGAACCCATTCAGGATCATTCGATCGATCTCAGCCCGGTTGAAGCCGAGCTGCTCATGCGCCAGCCAGTATTCGTCGCTCAGGGATACTCCGGCCATGAGCCAGCCATCGGTGCACAGGGTGACATTGAGGCCGGCATCAAAGTAGCCTCGGACCGGGTGCTCCGATGCCCGGCTCACCGCGCGGGTCTGCACGTTGCTGGTGATGTTGGTCTCGATCAGGATCCGCCGGTCGCGAATGTAGTCCTGTAGGTCCGGCCTCTCGTAGAGCCGGGTCCCGTGGCCGATCCGGTCGGCGTGGCACAGCTGCACCGCATCGGCCACCGACTCCGCACCAGCCGCCTCGCCCGCATGCACCGTCACACCCAGGAGTCCCCGCACCGCCACGTCGAACGCGGCGCGATGAGTTCCCGGCGGACGGCCGGCCTCTCCTCCGGCCAGATCGAAGGCCACCACCCCGTCATCCCGAAACTTCACCGAGCACTCCGCGATCTCGACCGACACCGCCGGATCGTAGTGCCGGAGAGAGCAGTTGATCACCCGGGCAACGACTCCGAAGTCCCGCTCACCCCGCCCCAGGCCCCCAAGCTCGGCCTGCATGACCTCATCCAGCGTCATGCCCTGTCTCTGGCTCAGGTGCGGACAGTAGCGGACCTCGAGATATCGGACGTTATCACGAGCCGCATCCTCCACCATCTCGTAGGACACCCGCTCGATCGCTTCGGGCGTCTGCAGGAGAGGGATGGTGAGGTCGAATCGGTCCAGATAGTCCTGTAGGTCGGCTGCGTCGTCCACCAGCATGAACCGGCCGAGCGTCTCGGGCTCGTAGGACGGCAAGACAACCCTTGCCGCGCGGGCCAGGTCGACCATGGTTGCAGGACGCAGTGAGCCGTCCAGGTGAACGTGCAGCTCCGCCTTGGGAAGGCGGCCGATCAGCTCACGCGTCAGTATGGCCATTCTCGCCCTTCCGCGCCCGCACCACCACCCGGAGAATGGCGCCGCCCTCGAGCGGGGTGGAAGTATCGACCTCGATGCCGCGTCCGTCGGTCACGTATGCGGCGCCTGAGACGAGCTTCTGCTCCAGCGCGGGATCGAACTGCCGGATTGCCGCCCCTACGTCCGCCCCCGACGGCAGGTCCACGGCGCCGGCGTTTACAAAGACTCTCATGGTATCGCTCATCGGCCGTTGGAGACGAACCCAGGACGAGCGGTGATCTCCGCCGGTGGAGGAAGGCGGCGAAGGTAGGTGATCACTGCATCGACATCCAGCGTGCCTCCGGGCTCGGTAGGAAGACCGATCAGCATGTTGTAGCCGTCCCCGCCGCCGGCCAGGAAGTCGTCCACCGCAAGAGTGTACCGTGCATCGCGACGCAACGCACGTCCCTGGATCTCGACGCTTCCCACGCGCCGGCCGGCGGGCCGGCGAGGGTCGTAGCGAACCACCGCCCCCGCGACGTGCGCCAGGGGGCTGCCGTCCACTCCCAGGGCATGCTCCAGTACTTCCTTCACCTGGCGTCCAGTCAGGGTCAGTCTCACCAGCTGGTTCTGAAAGGGCTGCACCTCGAAGAGCTGCCCGTACGTGACTGGCCCACCTGACAGGTCGCCCCGAATCCCACCGTTCACCACCAGGCCGAGGTCGGCCCGGAGCACGTTTCTGCGCGCCTCCGCGATCATGAACCCCAGCGGATACTGGTCGCCTCGGCGGAAGAGCGGCAGCTTGATCGAGGTCACGATCCGCTTCGTGGCGGACTCAGCACTGCGGCTATAGCCCTCGACCAGGGCCGACACTACCGCATCCTCTCGAATCGAGTCGGGGTTCACCGGCTCGATCCTCGTTCTCACCTCTCTGCCACCCGCAGGGGTCTTGACCAGATCCGCCACCGCGAGTGCTCTGCCTCCCACCCCGGCCTCGACGATCGGGACTCCGGCTATCCTGGTGTTGACCAGCTCGTGCGTATGTCCGGCGATGATAAGGTCGATCGTTTTCGACTCCACCGCATCCGCGAAACGAATCATTTCGCCGGTGCATACGCTGCCCGTGCAGTCGGCGCCGGCATGCGCCAGCAGTATGGTCACGTCGGGGCGGAGCGCCTTCACCTCGGTCAGCACATCCTTGATCGGAATCACGCCTTCGCCGAAGCGGAGCCCCGCGGTCCATTCAGCCTTGATGGCTTCCTTGGCCTCGGCCGTAATGTACCCCACGACCGCTACCTTGAGATTGCCCACCTGCACCACTCGGTAAGGCGTCGCCCACTGCGGCCGCCGGCCGGATGCGGAATCGAAGACGTTGGCGGCCAGCCAGGAATACTTTGACTCGGACATGCGCCGGCGCAGCGTATCCACGGACCAGTCGAACTCGTGGTTCCCGATGGCCGCTGCCGCGAGGCCAAGGTGGTTGAGCGCATCGATCATGGACCGGCCGGCCGTCACATTGGAGAGGAAAGTGCCCTGCATCTGATCACCGGCATCGAGCCGCAGAACCGGGCAACCGCAGTCGGCGTCGAGGCTGTCCATCAGGCCCTTCAGCGCTGCGAGACCGCCGGCACGGCGGCCCTCGGAGTCCGTCTTCGGCAGCAGGGACCCGTGAAGATCGGTAGTCGCGAGCACCCGGAGGAGGACTGTATCCCGCGCCCCGATGGGCAGCGGCTGCGATGGAACCCGGAACAGCGCACGCAGGGTCAAAGCCGCGTTCTCCGGGACGATCCGCCAATCGCGGATGGCGTAGTCGGCTGGATCGATCACCTTCCGGCTCCGGATCTCCTCGATCAGCAGGTCCCGGATGTTCTCTCCCTTGTCGTATACGACCGGGGCGCCCCGAAGCATGTCGTATCCGCCGGCCCCGGTCTGACGATGGCTGTTGACCGCAAGGGTGTAGCTGGCGGTGAGGCTGACCGGACGGCGGCGGAAGGACAGGGTCCGGATCCGGTCTCCCAGCGGCCGCCGCAAGTCGATGTCATACCGCACACCGGCGACGACATCGTAATCGTAGCCGGGCACGCCTTCGTTGATCGAAACCCGCCCGACGGCATCGGTGCGGTAATACCGGGCGCTGTGCTCCAGGTACTCCTTCAGCTGCGCGCCCGTGATGCGCACTACCCGCAGGGTGTTGTCGAAGGGATACAGGGCCAGCAGCTCACGCATCCGGATCGTGCCGCTGTCGAAGCCCGCCCGCAGGTCGAATGCCGAAGCAGCCGAGAGATCGGCGCCGGTCCGCTTGAGCTGGACGGCGTTCACGAAGTTGAGAATCGCAGTAGGCTCCAACCGGGCGCTTGTCGCCGGCATGGATCCGGTGGCCTCGCCCAGTGCCATGTCGGTCCACTGGAGCACCGCTTCGTGCGCCGGTGCCAGGCGCTGGACCAGGCGGCCCGACGGTACCCTGGGAGCCGTCGGGATCAGCTCGGCGCGGATCCGCACCGGTCTCCAATGCGCGTCCTCCCGAACCAGATCCACGTGGGTGACGGAAACACTGGCGCCGTTGGGACGGGGCTGCACGAAGTGAACGCCGCCCAGCACCGAGTCGCGCAGCTCCCGGTGGGAGTGGCCCACCACCACTAGATCCGGGCGATAGGGAAGGCCGGCCAGCGAGGCAGCGTCGTTCTCACCGCCAACACCCGTCGTGTCGTAGGAGCCGGCTCCCCCTAGACCGCTGTGCACCAGGGCCACCACCAGGTCCGACTCCCGTCGCAGCGCCTGGATGACCCGGCCCGCCGCGGTGGAGATGCGCTCCACCCGAAGCTTCCCCTGCAGCTGATCGCGATTCCACACCGCGGTCCCCGGCGTAGTGAAGCCGGTGATACCGATCTTCACACCCTGACGATTCAGGATGACGTAGGGTTGAAAGAGGAGCGAGTCGCCTGGCAGCAGGCGGAGGTTGCCACTCACGTAGGGAAACGCGGCCCCGGCGACCGATTGACGCATCAGCCTGAGGCCCCAGTCGAAATCATGGTTGCCCGGAGTCGCCACGTCGTAGCCGGTCAGGTTCATGGCTTCGATGACCGGATTGGGATCGCGGGGTGAGACCCGGGCAAAGTAGGTGGCGAAGGGGTCACCCTGGATCAGATCACCCGCATCGACCAGCACCACCTGACCGGGATAGGCAGCCTTCAGCGAGTCGACGATCGTGGCCACGCGGGTCAGACCTCCGGAGGACCGCTGATTGGTGACATAGTCCCAATCGGTGATGTGGCCGTGCACGTCCGTGGTGGCCAGGATGACGACGTGGGCGGTGTCGGCGGACGGGCGGACGGATGTACCGGCGGGCGGGCGGACAGACGGAGCTGCCGCGGTGAGCAAGGCGAGCGCGATGAGTGGGGGAAGCATTGGGGGGAAATATCGGGATGAGCGGGGTGAAAGTCACGCCGAGTCACCAGCGCGAGTCGCTTACCCCCACCGAGCCTTGCGTCCATTCGCCTGCGGGTATATTCGTTTACGCGCATATGAATACCACATCCGCTGCCGATCTGCTGGTCACGGTTGCGGAGCCCACCCGGCTCCGGATCCTCAACTGTCTGGCCGCCGCGCCCCTGTTCGTCTCCGACCTCCAGGCGGTGCTGGACCTGCCGCAACCGACCGTGTCCCGGCACCTTCAGGTGCTTCGGCGGGCCGACCTGGTCCGGGACACACCCATCGCCCAGTTCGTGTTGTACCGGTTGCGCCACGAGAGCGGCAAGCATGGTCGCATGCTGTCGGCGATTCTCGACGCCGTGCTGCACGACGACGGCGAGATGCGTGCCGAGCGACACCGCGCCGCAGACCGGAGCCGCACCCACACCCGAAGCCGGGTGCAGGGGCCGCCGGCCAGGCAGGTAGCCCGACAGAAAAGGCCCTCATGACCCACCGTATCCTCGTCGTGGACGATGAGCCGGACATCACCGCGCTGGTCGCCTATCACCTGGCCAAGGCCGGCTTCAGGGTCTCCACCGCCGCTAACGGGCCCGATGCGCTGAAAGCGGCGCGGGAAGAGCGGCCCGACATCGTGATCCTGGACCTGATGCTCCCGGGCGTGTCGGGCTACGATGTCCTGGCCGAGCTCCGGAAGCGGGACGAGACCAGGGATGTAGGGGTCATCCTCCTCACCGCCCGGCGGGAGGAGACCGATAGAATCCGCGGGCTGTCACTCGGCGCCGACGACTATCTCACCAAGCCGTTCTCGCCCCAGGAGCTGTCTCTCCGGGTCGGCGGGCTGCTCCGTCGCCTGGGCTCACCGGCGGTGACTGCCGGTTCTACCCTGAGTGCCGGACCGATCTCGATCGACCGGTCGGCCCACCGTGCCACGATCCACGGCCAGGAGCTCAGCCTCACCGCCACCGAATACAAGCTGTTGCTCACTCTGGTCGAGCGACGGGGCCGGGTGCAGTCCCGTCCCCAGCTTCTCGAGATCGTCTGGGAAGCGCAGCCGGACATCCAGACTCGAACCGTGGACATGCACGTGCAGCGGCTCCGCACCAAACTGGGTGACGCCGGCAAGATGATCGAGACCGTGCGCGGCTTCGGCTACCGGTTCCGCGGCAACGAGCGAGGGGCCAAGAGCCGGTGACCTTCGTCAAGCGGCTGGTGCTCGGGTCGGTCCTCATCCTCGTGCTTGCGGTCTCGATCCTGCTCTGGGTGGCCGAACGCTCCCTCCGGCGAGATCTGGAGGGCGACATCGGCCAGAATCTCGAGCGGGAAGCACGGCTGGTACGGGAGGCCCTCCCGCAGGACTCGACCGCCTGGCAGGCCGATCTCCATCGACTGGCGGCACAGATCGGACATCGCATTACCCTGATCGATCGGGATGGCTGGGTCCGGGCCGACAGCGACTTTCCGATCGGCCCGCTACCGGCCATCGAAAACCACGGCGGACGTCCCGAGGTGCGCGCCGCGCTGGCGACAGGTCGGGGGGTTGCCCGCCGCCGAAGTGAGACGGTCGGCCGGCCGTTGCTCTACGTCGCCATCCCGGGTGGGCCGGCGGTCATCCGGGTGGCAGCCGGGTTGGACCAGGTGGATGAGGTGGTTCAGAGGGCGCAGCGCGCCGTCGCCGGCGCCGCGCTGCTCGCGGTCCTGGTGGGAAGCGTGCTCGCACTGCTGGCGGGGCGCTCGATAGCTCAACCGCTGATCACCATTGGCACCGCCGCACGAGCCATCGCCGCCGGCGCGCCGCCGCGGTTTCCCCGTTCCGGCATTCCCGACATCGACGGGCTGGTGCAGGCGCTCCGCCAGATGCATCAGCAGCTCGGGGATCGCTTTGATCAGCTCCGGCGAGAGCAGGCCGAGACCGCCACGCTGGTCGAATCCATGGTGGAGGGCGTGATCGCGACCGATGAGCGGGGTCGCACCGTCACCGCCAACACCGCGGCCCGCCGCCTCCTCGGCTACGAGGTGACGGACGCTCTACCCGACCTGCCGGAGCTGTTTCGGGTAAAGGCGGCGCGGGAGGTCGTCGATGCGGTGCTGCGAGGCCAGGCGGTGGAGGACCGCGAGCTGGAGATCGATGGGCGCGCCATTCTCATGAACGCGCGTCCCCTCCCATCGGGCGGCGCGGTGCTGGTGATCCACGACCTGACCGAGCTTCGCCGGCTCGAGACCGTGCGCCGGGACTTCGTCGCCAACGTGTCGCACGAGCTCAAGACTCCGCTGACCTCCATCTCGGGCTACGCCGAGACGTTGCTGACGGACACCCCGGAGCCGGAAACGACCCGGCGCTTCCTGAGCACCATCCTCGACAATGCCAGGCGAATGCAGCGGCTGGTGGATGACCTGCTCGATCTCGCCCGGATCGAGGCGGGACGCTGGCAGCCGGAGCCCGAGCCGCTGGATGTGCGGGATGCCGCGCTGGAGAGGTGGAAAGAATTTGCCGAGCGCGCGGCCACGCGCGGGGTGCAATTCGACACCGATATCGCTCCCGGAGCCGAGACAGTGGAGGTGGATGCCGATGCCCTGAGCCAGGTGCTCACCAATCTGCTCGACAATTCGCTGCGCTACACCGGCCGTGGCGGCCGGATTGTGTGCCGAAGCCGCCTGGAGGATTCCGGCGTGGCGATCAGCGTAGTGGACAACGGCTCCGGAATTTCCCACGAACACCTGCCCCGCATCTTCGAGCGGTTCTACCGGGCCGACCATTCCCGCTCCCGCGAGGAGGGCGGTACCGGGCTGGGACTGGCGATCGTCAAGCACCTGGTCGAGGCGCACGGGGGCAGAGTCTACGCCCAGAGCGAGCGCGGAGCCGGCACCTCGGTGACCTGCTGGTTTCCAATGACCGCTTCCTGACCGTCACAGACCTCACGATAGCTCGAGTCGGCTCGTTTACGCGTTCGTTACAAGAACGCCGACACACCGTGACCGCCTTCCGGCTACTTACCACGCGATCCAGAGCGATGCAGGGCTCACTCCAGCCGGAAGGACATATGACCGTGCAGGCGGGTAGGATCTTGGGCGGAGCGGTACTACTGGCCACAGTCATGGTTGGCTCGGCAAACGGCCAGACGACGTACCCCAACGTCAAGCTCTCAGGACGTCTCCAGGAGCAGTTCTACTACTTCTCCAACGAGGACTACGCGGCCTCCGTCGGGCCGAAGAGCAACTTCTTCACCCGCCGCGCACGCATCGAGGCCCGGGGGCAGATCTCGGAGAACGTCAGCGTCTACATTCAGCCTTCCTTTGAAGGCGGGCGGAACCTGAGTGGCGTGGCGACTACCTGTACCTCGACACCGGTTCCTGCCGGGGGCGGCACTCCAACGGTCACCTGCCGGACTACCGGCCGCAGCGGTGTCCGGCTCCGGGACGCCTGGATCGACGTCCGCTTCAGCCCCGAGGCCAGTAAGGGCGCGCTCTACCTCCGTGGCGGCCAGGAGAAGCGCCCCTACAGCCGGTACGAGCTGACCTCGTCCAACAACCTGCCGTCGATCGAGCGCGGCGCCGGCCAGGGCCTGCTGGCCCGGGCCTCCAACGACCTCTTTGCCGCGGCCGGGTTCATCTCCCATGACGTCGGCGCCAGCCTGCGGTACGAGTACAAGCTCGACGATACCCGCTTGGTGACGGTCAAGGTCGGGGCCTACAATGGCCAGGGCGAGAGTCTCAACGATGTGAACAACAAGAAGAGCTTCGGCGCCCGCGGTACCGTCGGGATCACGCCGAAGCTCGAAGTGGGCGGCTCCTGGTTTGCTCATGACGGCATCGTGACCGTCGGCAGCGTAGTGGATTCGGCCTTCACCAACTACGCGTATGGTGTCGACGCCCAATGGGGCAAGCCGGGCGACGAAGGTCTCTTCGCGCTGGCGGAGTATCTCCACGGTAACGACGCGACCGCGGCCAAGTTAACCATGCAGGGGATTCAGGCCGTCGCGGCGTACAACATCCGGATGAAGAGCCCGACTTCCCGGCTCTACGCCGTCGAGCCTGGCGTCCGCGTGGATCTTGCGGATCCGAACACCAATGCCGTCAATGACCGGGTGACCACGATTACCGGGGTACTCGGCGTCTATATGTCCAGCCGGGCCCAATTCCGGGTGGCATACGAGCGGGAAAGCTTCCAGGGATCCGTGACCCCGAGCATCAGCGGCGTACGCAGCGCGCTGACCGTGAACTTTTGAACCGGCGGAGACAAGTGATAAAACGCAGCCTAGTGATCGTGAGCGGCCTTCTGGCCTCGGCGGCACCCGCCACGCGATTTCTCCTCGGTCTCACGCTCTTCTCGATGGCGTGCGGAGGAGACCGGTCGCCGAGTCCGGGGGCCGACGGTGCCGCCCCAAACAGGAGCGGCGGACCGGTACTCACCGGAGCCGGCGCCACCTTCCCTGCTCCGCTCTACACTAAGTGGTTTGACGCCTATGCCAAGCAAACCGGCGTTCGCATCAACTATCAGTCCATCGGGTCGGGCGGGGGGATCCGTCAGTTCATCGAGGGCACCGTAGACTTCGGCGCCACCGATGGACCGATGACGGACGAGCAGATCGCCGCCGTGAAGGACAACGTGCTCCATGTCCCGACCGTCCTCGGCGCGGTGAGTGTAACCTATAATCTGCCGGCCAGCGGCAAGACCGAGCTGAGCTTCGATGGCGGCCTGCTGGCCGACATCTTCCTCGGCCGGATCACCCGGTGGAACGACCGGAGAATTGCCGCGCTGAATCCGGGCGTCGCCCTGCCGGCGGAGGACATCATCGTCGTCCACCGCTCCGACGGCTCGGGTACCACATTCATCTTTACGGATTACCTGTCCAAGGTCTCTCCCACCTGGAATCGCCAGGTGGGCCGGGCCACCTCGGTTAACTGGCCGATGGGGCTGGGCGGAAAAGGCAATGAAGGGGTGACCCAGCAGGTCAAGCAGTCACCGGGCAGCATCGGCTACGTGGAGTTGATCTATGCGATTTCCAATGGGCTCCCTTCCGCCCAACTGCGTAATGCGGCCGGGGTGTTGGTTCAGCCCACGCTGAAGAGCGTCGCGGCCGCGGCCGCCGGCGCCAAGCTCCCGCCGGCGACCGATTTTCGGGTCTCGATCGCTAATGCCCCCGGGCCGGATTCATATCCGATCTCGTCGTTCACCTGGCTCCTCATCCGGAAGGAAGATCCCGACACGGCCAGGGCCAGGACCATTCATCAGTTCGTGGCCTGGATGCTCGAGCCGCCGGGGCAGCGGATGGCTGCCGACCTGCACTACGCGCCGCTCCCAGTTCCGCTGATCGAGCTGGTTCGCCAGAAGGTGCTGCGTTAGACGGCGGCACGCAGACCGAAATACTCACTCAGCAGGCTGCGACGCCACCCCATATGGAGCTACCCGGCGCCAGGACCTCCCCATGCGGCCGTGACGCGTCCGTTACAAATCCGTGACTGTTCCCGGGGTTGGCCGCTCTAAGATCCTCCCATGACCGCGTCGACTGAAACGGTTCCTCCACCGGCTCGCAGCCGGGCCGTCTCTCTCGAGCGGGCCAACCATGGCGACCGGGTCTTCAAGGCCCTGTTGACCCTCGCCGCGCTGACGGTGCCGACCTTGCTCGCGTTCCTCGTCTTCGAGCTCTGGGATGGAGCGCGGCTGGCGATCGCGCGGTTCGGGTTCGACTTCGTCACCTCCAGCGTGTGGGACCCGGTGGCCGAGAAGTTCGGCGCGCTGCCGCTGATCTTCGGCACCTTGGCCTCCTCGCTGCTCGCGCTCCTGATTGCGGTACCGCTTTCCCTCGGCGTTGCCATCTATCTCACCGAGTTCGCCCCCAAGGTGGTACGACAGCCGGCGGCCTTTCTCATCGGTCTCCTGGCTGCCATACCGAGCGTGGTGTACGGCCTGTGGGGCATCTTCGTCCTGATTCCCCTGCTCCGTACGACCGTGTTCCCGTTCCTCCGCGACAGCCTGGGCTTCCTCCCCTTCTTTCAGGGCCCGATCTACGGTCCCTCCATGCTGGCGGCCGGGATCATCCTCGCCATCATGGTGATGCCGTACATCATGTCGGTCGGGCGCGAGGTGCTCCTCGCCGTGCCCAACACCCAGCGGGAGGCGGCGCTGGCACTCGGGGCCACCCGCTGGGAAGCCGTCACCACTGCGGTGCTGCCGTACGCCCGGTCCGGAATCATCGGAGCGGTCATCCTCGGGCTGGGACGAGCCCTGGGGGAGACGATGGCGGTGACGATGCTCATCGGTAACCGGCACGAGATTGCGGCGTCCCTCTTTGCTCCCGGCTACACCATGGCGGCCGCCATCGCCAACGAGTTCTCCGAGGCGGTGGGCGACCTCCACCTGTCCGCACTGGCTTATGTGGCCTTCCTGCTCTTCCTGGTGACGGTGGTAGTGAACGCCGGTGCCCGGCTACTGATCTGGCGCGTCGCTCGCGGATCGGGTGCGGGGAGCAGCGCCCTGTGATCCGACCGGCCGGCGCATGAATCGGCGCATTCTCCGCAGATTCTTCAGCAACTTCATGGTCGGGCTGATGATCGGCGCGGTCATCGTGGCGCTCCTGCCGCTCTTCTTCATCCTGCTGAACCTGATCCTCAAGGGAGCAGGAAGCCTCTCGCTGGACTTCTTCACCCGGATGCCCGCGCCGGCCGGCGAGACCGGCGGCGGGGTGGCCCACGCGCTGGTCGGGACGCTCCTCATCGTGGGCATGGCGAGCATTATCGGGCTGCCGATAGGGATCGGGGCCGGCATCTACTGCGCCGAGTACCCCAACAGCCGGCTCACCTGGGTGACCCGGTTCGTGGCGGACGTCATGAACGGCACGCCATCGATCGTGGTGGGCGTCTTTGCCTGGTCCTGGATCGTGGCGCAGCAGAAGCATTTCTCGGCGCTGGCTGGTAGCGTCGCGCTGGCCCTGCTCATGATTCCGATGGTGCTGCGCACCACCGAGGAGATGATCAAGCTGGTGCCCAACTCGCTCCGCGAGGCGGCGCTGGCGCTGGGCTACCCACGGTGGCGCACCAGCCTCTCGGTCGTGGTGCGGGCCACACTGCCCGGGATCATGACCGGCGGCCTCCTGGCGGTAGCGCGAATCGCCGGTGAAACCGCGCCGCTGCTCTTCACCGCGCTGGGAAGCCAGTACCTGAGCTTCGACATCAACCAGCCGATGGCCGCTCTGCCGCTCACCGTGTTTACCTATGCGACGGGGCCCTACGAGGAGTGGCACCGTTACGCCTGGGCCGCCGCCCTCGTGCTCATCATGGTGGTCTTCCTGCTGAGCCTGGGCGCCAGGCTGGCGGTAGGGCGGAGGTTCAATGGTTGAAGCCACCTTGAGCACTCAAGGCCCTCCGGGGCCGAGCAGCGCCAGGGCTATGGCGCGAATCGCCACCGACAAGCTCACCGCGATGTACGGAAAGTTCACCGCGGTCAAAGGTGTGTCGCTGAACTTTGCGCCCAACCAGGTCCATGCGCTGATCGGACCGTCGGGCTGCGGCAAGTCCACCTTCCTCCGCACCCTCAACCGGATGCACGAGCTGTCCGACGAGGGCTGGATCACCGGACGAGTCCTGCTCGATGGCAACGACATCTACGCGCCGAAGATCAACGCGATGCAGCTCCGGCGGCGGGTAGGTATGGTCTTTCAGCGACCGACCCCGTTCCCTACCATGTCGGTCTACGACAATGTGGCCGCCGGTCTGCGAGTGAACCGGCGCCTCCCGAAGGGCGAGCTCGATGCGGTGGTCGAGCGGTCGCTGCGCCAGGCGGCACTGTGGGACGAGGTGAAGGACCGGCTCGGGGCCAGCG
>JBDTTD010000009.1:0-22903 GCA_039930805.1 Gemmatimonadales bacterium
AAAGCGGGAACTCATACCCGGCGGGGTTGAAGAAGCCCTTGCTGAGGTGGACCAGCAGGATCGCACCGAGCATTTCGATGGCCAGGAGCAGGGCGACAGGACGCACGAACAGGCCGAGGATCAGGGCAATGCCCCCAAAAAACTCGAGGATGGCGACGGCTGGACCGGCCACCCCCGGCAACGGTACCCCCATCTGGGTGAACGCCCCGGAGACGCCGGCCAGACCGAACACGAAGAGCTTCTGGCCGCCGTGTGTGATGAAAATGCCTCCGACCACGACCCGTAGAATGACGAGTGCGGTATTGAGGCGCGGGGCGGCGGTCGTGGTCGAGGGGTACGCCATAGTGCGTCTCCGAGGATTCAGGTATGGCGATGGATTCTACGGCGCAATCGCGGTGTCATCGGGGCCACTGCGATGGAGGCCGCTCCAGGGTTGCCCGGTCCCAGTGGCCCAGGTCGGCGGCCGCGGCATATGTCGTCTCCGCGAAGTCGAGCAGGGCATCGTCGGGAGAGGGGGCGCAGCGCACAGCGTCGTACGGCAGCACGAACTCGCGCATCTCCTCGCTGTATCGCGCCGCGTCCGGTTTGATCGGATAGCTCTTGAACCCTTCCGGCTCGGGGTAGGCGTAGGCGTAAAACACCGGCTCGGGAATCGGTCCGCCTCCGGGCCAGAACCCCAGGCTGCTGCACTCGTGGGAATACGCCTCCTGCATGACCCAGGGTCCCAGATTCGGCGCGCCACCGGGGTATGGCGGCGCCTGGCGGCCGGAGAATCGCGTTGCCGCGAGGTCGAAGCTGCCCCAGAAAAAGTGCACCGGGCTGGCTTTCCCGAGGAAGCGCCCCCGGAACCGCTTCAGCACTCTGTCCGCCTGACTAAGCACCTGCCACAGGCGAGTGGCCGAATCAGCGTCGTAGGAGGCGTGGGTCCGGTCATCCGGAAAGCGGACGGAGCTCTCGACCTCAACCGGCACCGGCCAGATTTTCGCCTGGAGGTCGAGTGAGCGCAGCAAGCCGAGATAGTCGGCGTAGAAGTCCGCCACCGAGCGTGGCCTGAGCGGGAGCGCAGCAGCCTCGCCTTCGCTGGTTCTCACAGAAAGTTTGTGCTCGAGGAAGTCGAAATCGATCGCGAAGGTGCGGTTTCCGCTGGGGATGGGCGACGTGGTGAGTCCCCGTTCGGTGACGTAGAGCGCAACCTGCCACCAATGGTTCACCATGGGCGCAAGCGCAAGACGGGTTTTGCCTACGATTTGCGTCCACATGTGCAGCGTCGCGTAGGTCTCGCGCCAGGACTCGAAGGTAAGCGCCGGCCAGGCTTCGTGCATTTGCACAAGTGAACCCGCCGGGTACTGATCCGCAAGCATACCTCTCACCCGCCGGGGCCCCGCCCCTCTTGACATATCAATTATTATTGATATAATGGTTCATGGCCACCCGCTCCAGCCTCGACACCGATCGCGCCGTCCGGCTGTTCCATGCCCTGTCAGACGCAACCCGGCTTTCCATCATTCAGCGGCTTCGCCTGGGTGAGCGCTGCGTCTGTGAGCTGACAGACGCCCTCGATGCCGCGCAGTCTCGCCTTTCATTTCATCTCAAGGTGCTGCGGGACGCCGACCTGGTCACCGACCGGCGGGAAGGCCGATGGATGTATTACACCTTGAACCCCGAAACCCTGGCTGAAATGACCGAGCTGATCGATGGGCTTGCCGCGGCCCCGTCAGCCGCGGAGCGGAGATCCGGGTGCTGCTGATGGGGTTCTTATTTTTGGGTCATACATCAAAAAATCTTGATCAGGAGACGAATGGATGAGTGCCGAAGACATAAGGGCCACAGTTCGTGAGCGGTACGGCCAGGTGGCGCTGAGGGTCACAGCGGGAGAGCCGACCCCGTGCTGCGGAAGCAGCTGCTGCGGAGGCTCGGGCGATCCGATCAGTTCGAATCTCTACACCGAAGCCGAGACCGCCTCGCTGCCCGGGGACGCGGTGCTTGCATCGCTGGGCTGCGGCAACCCCACCGCGCTCACCGATCTGCACCCGGGCGAGGTCGTCCTCGACCTGGGCTCGGGGGGCGGCATCGATGTGCTGCTCTCCGCCCGCCGGGTCGGCCCCACCGGCAAAGCATACGGTCTGGACATGACCGATGAGATGCTCGCCCTGGCCCGCGAGAACCAGCGCAAGTCCGGGGTCGAGAACGTCGAGTTCCTGAAGGGTGAGATCGAGGCCATTCCGCTCCCGGACAGCTCGGTGGACGTGATCATCTCCAACTGCGTCATCAATCTCTCGACCGACAAGAATCGGGTGATCGCCGAGGCCTTCAGGGTGCTCAAGCCGGGTGGCCGGTTCGCGGTCTCCGACGTCGTGATTCGGGGTAAAGTCCCCGCTGATATTCGGCGGAGCATGGAGCTGTGGGTGGGCTGCGTGGCGGGGGCGCTGACGGAGCAGCAGTATCATCAGAGCCTCCGGCAGGCAGGGTTCGAAGAGGTCGGAATCGAGCCGACCCGGATCTACGAGTTCGAAGATGCGAAGGCGTTTCTTGCCGGGGCCGGGCTTGCTACCGAGGTCCTGGCCCGCGAGGTGACTGGCCGCGTCATGGGCGCGTTCGTTCGCGCCCGGAAGCCGCTGTAAGCCACTGGGGTGCGCACTGGATTTACCGGCTGGCTCCCGTGGTGGGTGCAATGCCGGAGCGCACACCTACCGGTTTCTCCGGCCTGCCGAGCGAATCCGGATCCCTGCCAAGCTGTGACCTAGTGGCACCAGTTGGTGGCGGAATCCCGGAACGTTTTTCCGGGCACAGGAATGAAGTCCCACTTATACCGGTTCGAGTACAGGGAAAACTTGAGCACGCCGTGCGCCGTGTTCTGCCGCACCTGCAGGTTTGGCGTCCTGGCTTTCATCGGCAACAAGGGTGCACCGCCGGTGCCCACGACAAACGTGCGTATGCCGCGCGCCCAGTCTGCCCGGCCCGCGGGGTCCTGGGGGTAGAATCGCTCGTAGAGGTGGTTGTGTCCGGCCAGGACTACATCCGCACCGGCATTGTACAGGATGGTGAAGAGTGTCCTGAGGTTGATCGCGGGCGGGAGGTCCCCAGTGGTGAAGTACGGCTTGTGCCAGTAGGCCATGGTGCAGCGCCGTGGATTGGTGGCCAGGTCCGCCTTCAGCCAGGTGGCCTGCTGCGTCAGGTCCCGCTCGCTGTCCAGCACGACGATGTGCCAACTACCCAGGTTGTAGCTGTAATAGGTGCGTCCCGAGGGGCGCGCCCTGCTGCCGAAATAGTTGTAGTATCCCCCACCGCCCGAGTTATAGTCGTGATTTCCGATCGCCGGGTGGGTACGCGTTCGGTGCCGCCCCCAACTGGGCCCGTAGCAGTTGGCGAACTCGGCGGCGGTGCCGTCGCGGTAGACGTTGTCGCCCAGGGTGAACACCGTGCCGGCAATTCCGTCGAGGAGCTTGGCGGTGGCCTCGTCCTTGTAGCTCGACGGACATCCGGCAATGTCTCCGGCTCCTACCAGCACCGCCGGTGCCTCGGCCAGGGCGGCACTCCCGCGACGGGTATCCGAGGGCTGTTGGGGTGTGTCGGTGCAGCCGAGAGCCAGCAAACCTGCGGTCAGCGTGGCGGCGCGATAGCGGATCAAAGGGGGGTATCCATCAGAGGTCTTTAGGTGAATTCCCAACGTAGGACCGGCACCGGTCGAGTGCAATAGATCATTTCGGCCGCCGGTCCCCATGGCTCCCGACTCGGCCCCGGCTTACATTCGAGATCATGACTACAAGCGCCAAAGCCAAGATCAGTCCCCAATCACCGGGAGCCGGGACTCCCACCATCTGGCTCGATGGGGAGTGGTGCGATCGCGGTACCGCGATGGTCTCGGTGTACGATCACGGCCTGCTCTACGGGGATGGGGTCTTCGAGGGCATCCGGGTATATGGCGGAAAGGTATTCCGCCTGGAGGATCATCTCGACCGGCTGTACGACTCGGCCAAGGCGATCTGGCTCACCATTCCAATGGAGAAGAAAGAGCTGGGCGAGGTCACCCGTGAAGCGGTGCGGCGGTCCGGGATTGCCGAGGCCTATATACGCCACCTGGTCACCCGCGGCGCCGGCGACCTGGGGCTCGACCCGCGGAAGTGCCCCAAGCCGTCGGTCATCATCATCGTGGACACAATCAAGCTCTGGCCGGAGCAGGTGTACGAGACCGGGCTGAACGTGATTACGGCCGGAACCCCCATCCCACAGCGGGAATCGCTGTCACCCCGGGTCAAGTCGCTCAACTATCTGGCCCACATTTTGGCGAAGGTGGAGGGGATCCAGGCCGGGGCCGACGAGGTGCTGATGCTCGACAGTGCGGGCGCGGTGGCCGAAGGGTCGGGGCAAAACGTCTTTGTCGTCAAGGACGGCGTGGTCCGCACCCCTCCGCCGTACGCAGGCATCCTGAAGGGCGTTACCCGCGACACCGTCATCGAGCTCGCGAGGAAGGCGGGGCACAAGGTTGACGAGTCCATTCTCAATCGCTATGACGTGTATACGGCGGACGAGGCGTTCTTCACCGGTACCGCGAGCGAGATCATTGCCATCCGTCAGCTGGATGGGCGGATCGTGGGCACCGGAAAGCAGGGTCCGATTACTCGAGACCTTCGGGCCCGCTTCCAAGCCCTAGTGCGAAGTTGAGTGCAACCGCGCGGCCCCTCCTGCGCCGCCTTGCTGGACGCATTGTTCCCACCGCTTGCCATTCTGCTCTGCCCGACTCTATACGACACTGAAAGACTCTTGACCTCATTCCCCGACACTGCCCATAATTGGCCACCTTTCTCCCATTCGCTGGAGCGTCCAGCATGGCCTGGAGAGTCCTGGAGCACGCCGACCGCCAGTGGAATGTCTCGATAGCAGCGGAGCGGCGGCCTAACTCGCCCCATTGGAATCTCGTCTTCTCCTTCCGCGCAGCGGATCCTGGACAGCGATCCGTCTGGGCACCTTATCCTCTCACGTCCTCCTCCAAGGCTGCCCTGTTCGCCCAGGCGGACCGCGTTTCCAACGATGATCTCGTGGCTATGCTCTCCCAGCTGCTGGCCTGACTGGCATGGGCTTTGCCCGCCTGGACCCCGGTAATGCTCACTGAATTCAGGCCTGCTCAAGGACCTCAATGCCAGCTCCAGATGCCTTTCCCGAGCGGCTCCGCTTCGCCGAATTCACGCTCGACCGGCTGCCCAATGGGCGCTGCCGTGCGCGCGTCGGGTTGACCTGGAGAGACTCGGAGCAGTTCACCGGTGAGGGAGAGGGTCTGGCATCGCAGGCCGGCGAGCTTCGCTGTTCGGCCCAGGCGTGCGTCATTGCCCTCGGGCAGGCGGTGAAGGAGGGGGGACTGAGCTTCGAGCTTCTCGGCGTGAAGGCGGTTCGCGCGTTCGACGCCACCGTGGTGATCGTGTCTCTCGCCGTCCATGGTGAAGGCAGCGGAACGCGGGTGGTGGGCTCCTATCTCACCGAAGCCGACACCCCTCGAGGGGCTGCGCTCGCGGTGCTGAACGCGACCAACCGGATCCTCGGCAACCGTCTCTACATGCGCTAAACGCAGAGACATCTGCCCCTTCACCAGCCTCAGTCTGCCTCTGCTCCGGCGGTTTGCACGTAGCTCAGGGTGAGGCTTCTCCTGCACCCGAAATCTTTCCGAAGGTGTCGCCGGCTGCTCCAGGCGCACCCAGCGAGGTACTCCATGCCCGTGCCCCAGCCGTGTCGGCTGTACCTGATCCTGGCCCTCGCCCTGGGCTGCGGAGGGCGGAGTACTGCGCCCCCGATCAGGGAGGCCGCATCTCCCTCACCGCTGACGGGCAAGCCCGCCGCACCCCCGCAATCAAACCACGGTCCCGGCCCTGAGACTGACGAGGCTGCTCGGTTGCGAGCCGACTCCGTCCTGCTGGCCGCCGACACCGTCGCCGAGCTGAAGGTCGCGGCGGACTCGGCCGCCGATGAAGCGGTGCTCGCCGAACTGGCCGAAGCTCATCCTGGGGGCGACGAAGCCGGGGTCAAGTCCGCTGAGGTGAGCCCGGAAGCCGTTGTTCCCGGAGGGGCGGAGGAGCTCGCCGCCGCGGTCACCTGGGACATCGACGTCGAAACGTTCAACAGCCACGACCGGGTGCGGTACTACCTCGACTTCTTCCAGGGGCGCGGGCGCGAGCGGATGGCGATCTGGCTCACCCGCATGCCCCGGTACGAAGCCATGATCCGGGAGCGGCTCCAGCAGGAGAACCTCCCCGGCGATCTGGTCTATCTCGCCTTGATCGAAAGCGGGTTCTCCAACACTGCCACCAGCCGCGCGAAGGCAGTCGGGATGTGGCAGTTCATGAAGGCGACCGGCAAAGGCTACGGTCTCCGGGTCGACTCCTGGGTGGACGAGCGCCGTGACCCGGTTCGCGCCACCGATGCCGCGGCCCGGCATCTCCGCGATCTCAACCGCCGGTTCAAGTCGCTGTACCTGGCTGCCGCGGCGTACAACGCCGGGTCAGGCAAGGTGTCTCGCGGCCTGGTCCGGCTCCCGGACGACGACAGCGACTCGACCAACACAGACGCCACGTTCTTCCGGCTCTACGACACCAAGCTGCTCCGGCGGGAGACCAAGGACTATGTGCCGAAGCTGATCGCCGCCGCGCTGATCGCGAAGCAGCCGGAGCGCTACGGCTTTCGAATGGGGATGGCCCAGCCGGCCGCCTACGATTCGATCATCGTGCCCGACATGACCGGCCTCGACGTGCTGGCGCGCCTGGCCGACACCACGGTGGCCGCCATCCGAGAGCTGAATCCGCAGTACCTCCGGCTGGCCACGCCTCCGGGAGCTCAATCCATCGTGCGTCTGCCTGCGGGACATGGGGCCATGACGATCGCGGCTTACGCCGAGCTTCCGGCCCGGCAGCGGGTGACCTTCATCGAGCACTTTGTCGCCCGAGGAGAAACGCTGAGCGGAATCGCGCTGCGCTACCGGGTGAGCCAGGCGATGCTCATCGCGTCCAATCCCAAGGTGAAGAGCCGGAGCCTCAGGATCAACCAGCGGATCGTGGTACCGACCGGAGGCGCGCTCTCGACCAGAGTCGCGCGGCGCATGGCCGATCCGGTGGTCGCCGCCGGCACGAGCACCAAGGCGTTTCACTGGGTGAAGCGGGGCGAGACCATCTCGGAGATCGCGGATGAATACGGTGTGACTCAGCGGGAGCTGATGGCCTGGAACGGGCTCGACCGGATGGGACGCATCAGGATCGGCCAGCGTATCCGGGTGTCGTCCCCCGAGGGCCGCGCGGCACCGAGGGCAGAACCGGCGCCAGAACGCGGGACAGTGAGGACCCACATAGTTCGAAGGGGAGATACGCTGAAGGACCTGGCGAAACGCTACGGCGTTTCAATCCAGGCCCTCAGGGAAGCAAACGGACTGGCGGAGCGGGAGGCCCTGAGGACGGGTATCGCGCTCCGGATTCCGGGCTAGCGCACCGTCGGCACCGTCGCGGCGATGGGCTTGAAGCCCTTCAGCACCGCATCGGAGTATCCGTTGGCGGGGTTGCCGCCGCGGGAAATGATCTTGTTCACGTTGGCCGGGCCGCGGTTGTAGGCCAGCAGGGCCAGGTGCACATTGTAGTTGAACTTGGCCAGCAAGTCGTTGAGAAACCGGAAACCGATCCGCAGGTTGGTGTCCCGGTCGTAGAGATCCCGCTGGGTGATCCCCGGCTGATAGAAGCGGGCCGTGGCCACCTGCAACTGGGTATATCCGAAGGCAGCCGCATTGCTCTTGGCCGTAGCCTTGAAGTTGCTCTCGATCTTCACCAGCTGGTAGCCCAGTGAAGGATCGATCCCCTCGCTCAAAGCAATATCGTAAATCGCGGCCGAGAGGTCGGCCGGGATCTGATAGCGGGTCGAGTTCTCCATGATCGCGCTGGCGCGCTGGAGCTGAAGCTTGACCACCACGGCTTCGCCCCGGGAGGCCTCGAGCTGCTCGCTCAGGCTTCCCATCTGCCGCGCCACCACCCCAACATCGGGAATGGAGACGGCAACGTGGTCGGTGGCGCGAACCAGCTTGTTCCAGCCGCCGAGCGCACCGATGCCCACAGCAGTGACCAGGAGCAGGCCTCCCCTCAACAGGAGTCGCTCCGCAGTCATCGGCTTCGGGTCGTCGTAATACTTGGGTCTCGACACGCGCAGGCCCCTTTCCATTGTGAGAAGGCCGCTCCGTACGCTACGACTCGGACCGGATCCAGTCTCCCCGGGTCCCCCCGGTCTTGCTAAGTAACCGCACCTCTTCAATCGTCATTTCGCGATCGACTGCTTTCACCATGTCGTACACCGTGAGACACGCCACCGCGACCGCGGTCAGCGCTTCCATCTCTACTCCGGTTCGGCCGGTTACCTTGGCCACCGCGGTGATCCTCACCCCCGGCAGCTCCGGCTCCAGCCGTGCCTCGACCTCGACCAGGTCCAGGCCGAGAGGATGGCAGAGCGGGATAAGGTCGCCAGTCCGCTTCGCCGCCATTGTCCCCGCCACCTCCGCCACCGCGAGCACGTCGCCCTTGGCCACCGCCTGCGAGGCCACGAGGTCGAAGGCCTCGCGTGACATCCGGACCACTCCTTCGGCGACCGCGCTCCGTTCCGATTCGGGCTTCCCGCCCACGTCCACCATCCTTGCCCGGCCCCGCTGGTCCAGATGGCTCAGCCTCACAGGACCTCGGCCAGCTCTTCGCCCAGCACCGCCAGCAGGACCTGCGGGTTCACGTTTCCCCATGCTGCCTCTCGGGCGTCGGCCACATACTCCATGGCTTTGAGCAGTGGATCGGGATCCCGATGCCGCAGCAGCGCGGGTGGAACCGTTCGCCGCACCGGCTGTCCCAACGTTCCCCGGGCGGCCTCGCCCAGCGTCTCGGCCAGCGCGTCGAGCATGGCGGTGAACTCACCTCGCGCGGCATAGGGCGGCTGCTTCAAGGCCCGTTCGAACGAGGAAGCCGGACCCGCCAGCACTGCCTCGAGCCACCGCTCCGCCGCCTGCTGGGCCTTGCCCGCTTCGTCGCCGGCACTCAGGGCGGCGCCGATGGACCCTTCGGCCAGCAACACCCGCTGCTCCACCTCCCGGTTCGAAAGCGCAGATTTCAGATGCGTCTTCAGAAACCCGCCCACTTCCGCATCGGTCAGTCGGCCGAGTCTGATGGGCACCGCCCGGGACCTCATCGTGGGCAGTAGCCTGCGAGCCTCGACCGTCGTCAGCAGAAACAGACTTCCAGCTGGTGGCTCTTCCAGCAGCTTGAGCAGGGCGTTGGCCGCTTCCTGGCTCGCCTCCTGGGCGATGAGCCGGTCAGCCTCTCCCAGGATGAAGATCCGGGGTCCGCCTTCCACCGGAGTCAGCGCCGCTCGCCGCTGGATCAGCCGTACACTTGCCAGACTGTGGGCGGCCATCCCATCGGCCACCGGATACAGCGGGTTGGCCCGCCGGTCAGCCATGATCTGGGCGATGGCCTCCGCCACTTCTTCCACTTGCTTAGCCGGGTCAGAAGCCTTGCTTGGCTTCGTGATCGGTACGATCCAGTGGACATCGGGGTGCGAGAGCCCGGCTACCAGGTGACAGGATCTGCACTTCCCGCACGGCTCCTGGCCCTGTTCTTGGCAGAGGACCAGCTGGGCCAGCCAAAGCGCCAGTCGCTGCTTTCCTACACCCGGAGCCCCGGTAAGCAGCAGGACCTGTGGCAGCTTGCCGCCACGTGCCGCCCTTGCCAGCCGATTCCGGGCCTCCCGGTGCCCGATCAGTGGGTGCAGAGACATAGGAAGCAACCTACGTACCGCCCGAAAGAATGGTAGCCTTGGTATTGTAACATTTTTCTCAACAACGACTTAGGCGTAAGGAGCGGTGCAAGATTCGACCGGCCGTGTAAAGAAAACAAGCGTATTGTTTGACAACGATCAGCGGTGCAGGATGGGTACGGCGCGATTAAGGTAGGTATGACTTCAGGAGGCGGCTGTGCCATGGCTCACCTTGCTGCAAGGTATGGCAGTGAGAGGATGGGAACCAGAAGGAGTCGCCAGTTGCCAGTTGCCAGTCACCAGTCACCAGTCATCGGAGCCAACTATGCGCTGGATCCTCGTTCTTCTGCTCGTTGTCGGCTGCACCTCGGAGGGCGGCAAGCCCCGATCCGGAACTCAGCGGGAGCGCGATAGTGTGCTCGGCGCGTCGAAGCTCCCCGGGGCCGCAGGGGTTCGCGGCGCGCTCAGAGCAGCGGATTCCGCGGCGGCGCGGAACGCTCGGGTGGACTCGGTAGACCGCTGAGTCCTCGTTGCCTAACGGTGCGCGGGCCACTAGTTTTGCCCCTGCCGACGGCCGCAGAAAGTCTCCGCGGCATCGCGGACGATCCCGAGTAGCTCAGTTGGTAGAGCAGGTGACTGTTAATCACCGGGTCGGGGGTTCGAGTCCCTCCTCGGGAGCTTCTGAGAGTAGATATGCAGCGGGCCTTCCAGCACGGAAGGCCCGCTTTCTCTCCTACCTGGTACGTGGAATGTCGAGCTACCGCGGCCTCTCCGACGCTGGTGCTCGCTTCCGGCGGGGGCGGCCACCGCGGAACTCGAAGTGGCTCTCGTTCACCACGCCGGCCATGGAAGATGCGCGGCCGTCGCAGCGGGTGCGGGCAAACTGGCGGGCCGAAAGCCAGGCGGCCTTGTACCAGGTCCCGGGCGCGAGCCCCGGGTAAAGGGGGGCGAACTCCCGCCTGAGTCGAGCCTCACGGTCGTTGGGCATCCTGGCCGCGCTGATGGGGATACCTTAAAAATAGGGGTCGGACTCCGGGGCACAACTCGACGGCAGTGCCATCTATTGCGTATACTTGGCGGGACGAAACATGGACCCGCTGGTACATAACGACTTATGGGCGACCACCCCCTCACCAATTATCTGAGGACGGAATGGCTACAAAACTCGACAAGACGATCAAGCGAGAGCTGGAGCTCGAGGGCAAGCTGTACACCGTGGCCATCTCGCCCGAAGGGGTAAAGGTCACGCCCAAGGGTGCGCGAAAGGGTCATGAGGTTTCCTGGAGCACCCTGGTAGGTGGCGATACCGAGCCGCGGCGCGACCTCAGTACCTCGGGCGACGCCTATCGAGAGTAAGCTGGGCCGCTCCACAGTAAGGCGCACTCACTGCTCAATCCCAACGCGGTCGGCGCTGCCTCGGCGTCTGAGGCAACCCGACCGCGGTATTCCGGGTCACTCTCATGCGTGGGAGGATCTATGGCGGAGCCCAGCTTTGCCGAGCAGATGGCCAATCTGAACTCGACTCTCGGGGCCATCGAAGCGCGCCTGGCCCTCGGGCGTGCGCCGGTCGAGGGGCTGGAGGATTTCAAGAGCTCGCTGGACGACATGCGGCTCCGCCTCTGGGGCCTCCTGAGTGCGGCCGGCGCTTCCGACTCCAGGGGATTCCAGGAGCTGTTTCGCATCCGTCGCGCCACGGAGATGTGCCGGGCGCTGGCTGACGATCTGCATTCGGGCTCGGTCAGCGGAAGACATCGGGAGCTTGCGGGCCTGGAGGAGGCGGCAGCCGAGCTGGCGCGGAAGATCGAGCAGGCTCGGCGGGACGCCTATTAGGCTCCGGTGAGCGCCACTCCCACGATTCGTACGGCACGTCTCCTGCTCGGGACCTTTGACGCCGAAGATGCTCCTGATCTGCAACGCATGGCCGGCGCGCGTGAGATCGCGGACACGACCGTCGCCATTCCCCACCCGTACGGGTTGGACCACGCTCTCGCCTGGATCAGCAACCAGCGCCGGGAGTCGGTGCGAGGACGCGCCACCAACTTCGCCATCCGCCTCCTTGCTGGATCTCCGTTGATCGGCTGCGCCGGCCTTCGGGACATCGACCACGAGCACCTTCAGGCCGAGCTCGGCTTCTGGATCGGGCGTGAGTGGTGGGGGCAGGGTTACGCGAGGGAGGCGGCAGCGGCCGTCATCCGGTTCGGGTTCGAGGCCCTGGGGCTCAACCGGATCTGCGCCCACCACATGGTTCGCAACCCAGCCGCCGGGGGAGTACTGCTTCACGTCGGGATGAAGCAGGAAGGGCTCCTCCGTGAGCGGGTGAAGAAGTGGGGCGTGTACGAGGATGTGGTGGTGTATGCCATTCTCCGGGAAGAGCGGAACTGAGCGTGCCAGCGGGAGGGCAGCCGATGGAGAAGCGGGTACAGTTTTCAGCGACCGAAGGCCAGGCACCTGCCGTGCAGGCTGCCCCTGACCCGCTCGAGTCGGAGCGGCCCGGGCGAATCCACCTGGTGGTGGTGCTCACTCGCCGGGTCGCACCGGCCGACAAGGCGCCGCCGGGGAGCACGCTGGTGACCCGGTTCTGGCATCCTCGAGATCACAAGTGGAACGAGAACGTTTTCGACTCGCTGGACCACGCGCTGCGGCTGTTTCTGGATGAGAGTGGGTGGCTGTTACGCCAGCAGCAGGCGCTCGATGTCCCGCAGGCCTATGAGCTGATCTTCGAGGCCCGGCGGGAAGATTTCAGCCGGCCGAGCACCGCGCAGATCCTGGAGGATGTCGGGCTCTCGCCGGAGGAGGTGGCTAATCTGCTCAAGCGGGTGGACCGGGACGGCGAAGCGAAATAGAGGAGCCGTTATCGGCGGGGCCGCTTGAAGACCGGACGGGGCTCATCTTCCTCGTGCTCGTCGACTAATTCCGGAGCAGGCCGAGGTGCCGCCCGGGGGCGATCGTTGGTGGTCGCCGCCGGGACCGCAGGGACCGCCGGCATGGCCGGTACGGTCGGGGTCGGCGCCGATCTCTCGTCCTGGAGCGCGCCCAGCGCGGATTCCGCCGTGTCGCGAATGATCTCCAGCGAGTTCTCGAGGTTGCTCTGTGCCTGCGCGTACAGCCGGGGCCCCTCGAATGCGAACAGTGCCTCGATCAGGCTCCGGGCCGCCGTCTCCGTCACCGGCAGGCCCATCCGCTCCAGTCTCTCCCGAACCATCGCGACTCCTCGAGGGCTGGGGACAAAGCGTGGTCCCTGTTGCCATCGGGTCATGTCGTTCCCTCGCTTCCGGCTAAAGCTCGAGCGCGCGCCATAGATACCAGCTGGCCACGCTTCGGTATGGCCGCCAGCGCTCGCCCCGGCGGCTCAGCGCCGCGGGCTCGGGCAGTTTCCGCTTCCCAAACGTCAGGGCAAAGCCTTTGCGGACCCCGAGGTCGCCCAGCGGCAGCACGTCCGGTCGGCCCAGCTTGAAAATGAGCAACATCTCCACCGTCCAGCGCCCGATCCCGCGCACCGCCGTGAGGTGGGTGACGATTTCCTCGTCCTCCATTCGGCGCACTCGCGCCAGGGAGGGCACCGTCCCCTCTAGGGTCCGTGCAGCCAGGTCGCGCAGGGCCGCCGTCTTGGCGGTCGAAAGACCCGCCGCGCGAAGCCGCGCCGGCGGGATCTCGAGGAGGTCGCGAGGGGTGGGGAAGCGCTTGGGGGCAAACAATTGGGTGACCCGTCCCAGGATCGTAGCTGCGGCCCGGCCGGTGAGCTGCTGGTGGACGATCGACCGCACCAGTGTCTGGAACAGGCTATGACTTGGAGTTGGCCGCATGGTGAACTGGCCCACCCGCGCAATCAGCTCGCCCATGGCAGGATCGACCTGGGTGAGGTGCCGGCAGGCGAGATCCGGGTCAAAGCCCAGCCCATCCAGGCGGGGTTCGAAGGTCCGTAGATCGGGGGCGGCCATGGGGGAAAATACAACGGGAAGGACGGGAAGGACGGTAAAGACGGGAAGGAGAGAGAGAGTCACTAGGTTGGGCGACTTTCGGAACGTCATGTTCACGGCGTCCTTCCCGTCCTTCCCGTCGAGAGCAGCAGGCTGGCGCCGATCACGAGCAGTGCCCCCGCGACCTGCCACACCGTAGGACGCTCACCGAAGACCGGTATCGCAAGCAAGTGGGTCAGCACGATGCCCAGGCCGGAGAGCGCCGCCAGCGGGGCGGCCCGGTGCAGTGAATAGGCCCGGGTCATTGCGATCTGGGCTCCCCCGCCCCCCAGTCCAGCGCCAAGCAGCAGCAGGCCGCCTCGCGGGTCGGGCCACTCCCAGACCGGGATGGCAAAGGCCAGCATGGCGCACAGCCCGACCAGAGAGAAGTGCAGCACCACTGCCTGGGGCGTTTCTCCCGGACCGATCTTCCTGAGCCAGATGAGGGCCAGCGCAAAGAGCACGGCGCCCGCGATCGCAATGGCCGCCACGGGCGCGGCAATGCCAAACGAGGGCCCCACCACACCAACGATGCCGGCAAAGACCAGGGCAATCGCGAGTGCCACCCGTCCATCCACGCGTTCGCCCAGCAGTGGACCGGAAAGCATGGCGACCATGATCGGGGCGGTCGCGCCGAGCGTGGCGACGTCTCCCAGCGCGATCCGGGAGGAGCCAAGGGCGTAGAACGTACACAGGGCGGACAGCGCTCCGAACCCGCTCCGGCCCCAGGCGCTGCTCCGGTCGGTGATACGCAGGGATGTTCCCTGGTAAAGGCCCAGGGCGCCCGCCATGAGCGCGCCTACCAGGAACCGCGCCGCGCCCACCTCGGCCCAGGGGAGATCGCGAGCGCCGAGGCGGGTGCAGACGTTCATGCCGGCGAAGAACACCTGGGCCAGGAGCATCCAACGGAGCGCGAGCGGAACGGACGGGAAAGGCGGGAATGGGGGAAAGGAGCGCGTCATCGGGCCCAAAACTAGTTTGCTCCGGCACCGTAGCCTACTTCCCGTCCTTCGCGTGATTCCGCATCTTCTCCGCATGAACCCCGACGACTTTCGACGCCACGGCCACCAGCTGGTCGACTGGATGGCCGACTACCTGCGAGATGTGGGCTCATTCCCGGTCACCTCGGCCGTGCGACCGGGTGACATCATACGGCAACTGCCAGCCTCTCCGCCGGAGAGCGGCCAGCCCTTCGACGCCCTGTTCCAGGACTTCACCCGCATCATCGTCCCCGGAATGACCCACTGGAACCACCCCGGGTGGTTCGCCTACTTCCCGGGCAACAACAGTCCTCCATCCATTCTTGCCGAGATGCTCACCGCCACGCTCGGAGCCCAGTGCATGTCGTGGGCGACGTCTCCGGCGGCCACCGAGCTGGAACAGGTGACCATGGACTGGCTGCGCCAGATGATGGGGCTGCCGGATAGCTTCACTGGCGTCATTCAGGACACGGCATCCACGGCCACGCTGGTGGCTCTGCTGTCGGCCCGGGAGCGGGCCACCAATGACGCCGCCGGAACCAGCGGTCTCGCCGGCAGCGGTGCGCGACTGACGGTCTATGCCTCCAGCGAGGTGCATTCGTCGATCGATAAGGGGGTCAAGCTCGCGGGGTACGGGCTGAAGCAGCTGCGCCGGGTGCCGGTTGACCAGGCGTACGCCATGCTGCCCGATGATCTCGACCGGATGATCACGGCGGACCGCAAGGCGGGGTTAGTCCCGGCCTGCGTTGTGGCCACGGCAGGGACGACGTCGTCCACCGCCATCGACCCTCTTCCTCGGATAGGCGAGGTCTGCAGGCGGCATGACGTCTGGCTTCATGTGGACGCAGCCTACGCCGGTGCGGCGGCAATAGTGCCGGAGCTGCGCCACCTGTTTAATGGCATCGAGCAGGCGGACAGTCTGGTGTTCAATCCTCACAAGTGGATGCTGGTGAACTTCGACTGCAGCGCCTATTTCGTTCGCGACCGTGGTGCGCTGCTCCGGACTTTCACAGTCACTCCGGAGTATCTCCGGACCGCACAGGACACGGAGGTCGTCAATTTCCGGGACTGGGGCATCCAGCTCGGCCGGCGCTTTCGGGCGTTAAAGCTCTGGTTTGTGATTCGGAGCTACGGTCTGGAGGGCCTTCGGGAGATGGTTCGAAGACACGTGCGACTGGCAGGTGAGCTGGCGAGCTGGATCGAAGCAGCTCCCGGCTTCGAGCTGATGGCGCCGGTGCCGCTGGGGCTGGTGTGCTTTCGCTACCGCCCGGCGGGGATGAATGGGGACGACCCGCGGCTGGATGACCTGAATGCGGCACTGCTGGCCCGGGTGAATGCCACCCGTCGCGTACACCTGACCCATACCCGGCTGGGCGGGCAGTATGTGATCAGGGTCGCCATCGGTCAGCGGCAAACCGAGAAGCGGCATGTGGATGAGGCCTGGCGGCTAATACAGGAAGCCGCGCAAGAGTTGGCAACTTGAGCGGCCGAAGGCTGGCCGCATGCCACGGAATGGGTTATCCAGCGAGGACGACCTGAGGCAGTGAGAGCATCGGCTGTAAATAGTGGCCGGTGTGCGACTCCAGCACTTCGCTGATCTCCTCCGGGGTTCCCTGGGCAACCACCCGGCCGCCCGCATCTCCCGCATCGGGTCCCATATCGATCACCCAGTCGGCCCGCTTGATCACATCGAGGTGGTGCTCGATGACGATGACGGTGTGGCCGGCATCGACCAGCCGGTCCAGCACGTGGATGAGCACCCGCACATCGTCCAGGTGCAGTCCGGTGGTGGGCTCGTCGAGAATGTAGAGCTTCCTGCCCTCACGCTTGCCCGCCTGAGCCAGCTCCCGCGCGATCTTGAGCCGCTGCGCCTCCCCGCCGGACAGGGTAGTAGCAGGCTGCCCTAATCGCAGATAACCCAACCCCACCTGCTGCAGCTGCCACAACGCGGCACCGAGCCGGGGCTGGTGGCGAAAGCGGCCGATGGCCTCATCGACCGTCCATTGGAGCACGTCGTGGATCGACTTGCCGGCAATCCGAACGTCCAGCACGTCCCGGCGATAGCGGGTGGCACCGCAGGCCTCGCAGGGCACGAAGACGTCGGCCAGAAACACCATCTCCACCCGCACGTGCCCGGCGCCTTCGCACGTTTCGCAACGGCCTCCGGGCAAATTGAAGGAGAAGGTGGCCGAGGTGTATTTCCGCTGCCGGGCGAGCGGCTGGCCGGCGAACAGCTCGCGAATCTCGTCGAATGCCTTGATGTAGGTCACGGGATTGGACCGAGGGGAGCGCCCGATGGGAGACTGATCCACCAGCAGGACGTCCTCCAGGAGCTCCCATCCGGTAATCGAAGCCAACTGGCCGACCGGCTCGCCGAGATGCGACTTGGCGGAGTGCTCACCCCGGAGCTTCGCCTCGAGGTTGCGGTACACCACGTCATGCAGCAGCGTGCTCTTGCCCGAACCCGACACCCCGGTCACCGCGGTCAGGGTACCCAGGGGAATGTCGACGTCCACGTTCTTGAGGTTGTGCAGGTCGGCGCCCCGGACCCGCAGCCACTGCGGGCCGGCAGGACGGCGCGCGCTCGGAACCGCGATGCGTTTCTGGCCGGTGAGGTATTGCCCGGTGAGCGACGAGCGCGCCTCGGCGACCGGGCCTGCGTGCACCACTCTGCCGCCGTGCTCGCCGGAGCCGGGGCCGAGCTCGAGCATGAAGTCGGCCTGCTGGATCGCTGCCAGGTCGTGCTCCACCACCACGACCGTATTGCCTGCATCACGCAGCCGGTGCAGCAGGCCCAGCAGTCGATCGGTGTCCCGCGCATGCAACCCTACCGACGGCTCATCCAGGACGTACAGCGTGTCCACCAGGTGCGCGCCGAGTGCGTTGGAGAGTGAGATCCGCTGGGCCTCACCGCCGGAGAGCGTGCGGGTCTGACGATCGAGAGTCAGATAGCCCAGTCCGACATCACGAAGAAAGCTCAGCCTGGCGTCGATCTGATCGAGAATGAGCTGCGCCACGGAGCGCTCCCAGGAAGTGAGCGCGAGCTGCTGCAGCCACTGGTGTATGGCGTCTACCGAACGGTCCGTCACCGACCCGATGGTGTCATTCCCGATCCGAACGGAAAGGGCGTCCGGGTTGAGGCGGGTTCCACCACACTCGACACACGTCTTGGCCAGCTGATACTGCCGCAGGAACACCCGGATGTACTGTTTGTACCGCTTCTCCTCCAGCCCCTTCAGGAAAGGGTGGATGCCGATGAAACGGCCCTTGCGGCCATACAGCAGCTCCCGGCGCTGGGTCGCCTTCAGCTTCGACCAGGGCTGGTGAGGGTCGGCGCCGATCGACTTGGCGAAATCGAGCAGGATGTTCCGGCGAGACTCGTAGCGGGGCTTGGTCCAGGGATCGATCACGCCCTCGGCCAGGCTCCTGCCGGGATCGCAGATGATGAGCGAATCGTCATACTCGAGGACGGCGCCGAATCCATTGCAGTTGGAGCAGGCGCCGCGCGGATTATTGAAGGAGAACAAGGCCGGGGTGACCGTGGCGGCCGGCGTATCACAGCTGCTGCAGGCGGGGAACTCGGTGAACCGGGTTCGTCCGGTCACCGGCTGCCCCCCGTGCAGCACGATGGCGACCCCACCACCCTCCCGGAATGCGGTGGTGAGGGATTCCGTCAACCGCGGCGCCGACGCGGGTGAAGCCTCCAGCCGATCCACTGTCACCAGGAGATCCTCGACCGTGGTGAGGTCGAAATCAGCCGGAAGCTCGTCCAGGTGCAGCGGTACACCATCGGCCACCACTCGCACGAAGCCAAGGGCACGCAGATTCTCCGCCACCGTGGCGTGGCTCAGGCGGGCCAGCGGCGGCAGCGGAAAACAGACCTGGAGACGACCACTCGCCTCGGCCAGAATGGCGTCGGTGGCCGCCTGGGGAGTGTCGCGGCGTACCGGCCCGCCGCACACTCGGCAATGGCTCTTGCCGATGCGGGCCCAGAGCAATCGCAGGTAGTCATACACTTCGGTGGCGGTGCCGACCGTAGAGCGGCTGGAGACGACCGGGTTCCGCTGCTCGATGGCAACGGCGGGTGCCAGCCCCTCGAGCCGGTCTACCAGCGGCTTGGGCATGCGATCGAGAAACTGCTTGGCGTAGGTGGATAGCGACTCGATGTAGCGGCGTTGTCCCTCCGCGTAGAGGGTATCGAAGGCCAGGGTGCTCTTGCCCGAGCCGGACGGCCCGGTGATCACGATGAGCGCGCGATGGGGCAGGTCGACGCTGATCCCGCGGAGGTTGTTCTGCCGGGCGTTGACGATGCGGATGACGGATTGCGACATCGTCGGAAAATAGCGGGACGGCGGGACAGGCGGACAGGCCAAGCTCCCGATGAGATGCAGGCTTCATCTTGCTTACCCGCTTACCCGCTTACCCGCCTACCCGCTAATTTCCTCCCTCCATGCCCCTGCTCCTGACCCCCAAACTGCTGCTCCGTGGCTTCGAGATCTTCGTCGTCGCCTCGTTGGTGGGGTGGGGGATCACGCTGCTCTACGGCAACGACCTCCCCGCCTTTCTCACCGGCCTGGGCCAGGTCAAGTGGATCTGGGTACTGGTAGGGCTGGCCCTGGCCTCCCTCGACTGGATCGGCGGAGGGCTCCGGCTCTGGGTTGTCGCCCGGCACATCTTCCCCAATCCGCCACTCAAGGGATTGATCCTGGCCGGCGGCATGGGGGCCTGGGCCGGGTACATCACCCCGCTCAACTCCGGAGCCGGGCCCACCACCATGTATACCATGCGGCGGTATGGCGTGCCGCTGCCGGTGGCGGTCACCTCCACCTTCATGAGCTTCGTCGCCACGATCCTCTTCTTCGCCATCGCGGGCCCTCTCGCGGTGTTCTTCGGGGCCGGCCGCTCGCTGGGCCAGCGGGGCAACGTACTTGGGCTCTCGCTCTTCGATCTCTTCCTCGGCAGCCTGGTGATCATCGCCGGCATCGGCGTGCTCATGGCTGTGGTCATGTTCTTTCCCCATCTGGTGCGCGACCTTCTGCATCGCGCAGCCGAAGCCATTGGAAGGCGCAACCGGGGGGTGGCGGAGCGGCTGGAGAAGCTGCGCGAAGGCATTGACCACGCGCATGAAAGCGTGCTGGCCTTCAAAAGCCCGAAGGGGGTGCTGGCCCTGTTCTGGGCCACGCTCCTATCCGGTCCTTCTCATGCCAATAAGCTTCTGGCCGGGTACGTGGCGCTTCGAGCGGTGGGCCTGCACGCGAATTTCGTCGATATCCTCCTGGTCCAGACCCTGGTCATGTTTCTGTTGTACTTCGCGCCGACTCCCGGCGCATCGGGCATCGGAGAACTGCTGTCCGCCGCGGTGATGTCCTCCTACGTACCCCGTGAGCTCACTCCGATCTACATCCTGATCTGGCGCCTCACCTTGAGCTATTTCACCATCGCCTTCGGATTCCTGATTTTCTCCGGCTGGGTACGCCGGGGTCTCAAGGGGGTGGATAACTCGGCGCTGGCGGAGCCGGCCGGGTAGTATCGCCCATGGATCAGGATGAAGCGCTCGACAAGAACTACGACGCGCGGCTGCTGCGGCGACTGCTGGTCTATCTCCGGCCCTACCGCGGCCTCACGGTCCTGGCAGTGTTGCTGCTGCTGGCGGGTGCCGGGCTGGCGCTGGTAGGGCCGGCTTTAACCCAGCGGGCGCTGGACGTCGTCATTCCCGCCCGCGACACCGGCTTGCTAGGTACACTGGCCCTCCTGTTTCTGGTCGCGCTGGTCCTCGAGTTCCTGGTCGAGTACGGGCAGACCCTGCTGACTACCTATCTCGGCCAGCGGGTGATGTACGACCTGCGCATGCAGATCTTCAGCCATCTCCAGCGTCTGAGCATCAGCTACTTCGACCGGAATCCGGTCGGCCGGCTCATGACCAGGGTCACCTCCGACGTCGAGACCCTCAACGAGCTGTTTTCGTCGGGCGTGGTCACGGTGTTTGGCGACGTGTTCACTTTGGTCGCCATTATGACCATGATGCTGTGGATCGACTGGCGTCTGGCGCTGGTCACCTTCGCCGTGATACCGCTGGTGTGGCTTACCGCCCGGGTCTTTCGCCGCCGGGTGCGGCAGGCCTTCGGCGACATCCGGGTTCGGCTGGCGCGTCTGAATGCGTTTCTTCAGGAGCGGCTCTCCGGGATGCGGGTGGTCCAGCTGTTCGGGCGCGAGGTCGATTCGGCGGCCCGATTCGCGGAGCTCAATAAGGATCATCTCGAGGCCCACCGCCGCTCGATCACGATATACGCCGTGTTCTTCCCCGTGGTGGAGCTGTTGACCGCCGTGGCCATGGCGCTGCTGCTCTGGTACGGAGGGCTCCGGGCGCTCAACGGCACTATCACCGTGGGCGTGCTGGCGGCGTTCATCCAGCTCACCCGACGCTTCTTCCAACCACTTCAGGACCTCTCGGAAAAGTTCAACCTGTTGCAGAGCGCCATGGCCTCATCCGAGAGGGTGTTCGCGCTGCTGGATCAGCCGGTCACTGTGCTGGAGCCGGTCAATCCGGTGAAGCTGGCCGAACCGGTGCGCGGTGAGGTCGGGTTCGAGGGAGTCTGGTTCCGCTATAGTCCGGAGGGGCCCTGGGTCCTGCGCGACGTGTCCTTCACGGCTTCGCCGGGCCAGACCATTGCGCTGGTGGGCCACACCGGAGCCGGCAAGACCACCATCGTCAACCTCCTGCTCCGGTTCTACGACCCGGACCGGGGCCGGATCCTGATCGACGGCGTGGACATCAGACAGCTCTCTACGTCCGATCTCAGGGCATTAATCGGGTTTGTGCAGCAGGACCTCTTCCTCTTTGCCGGCGACATCCAACACAACCTGACGCTCGATGCGCCGATCCCGCCGGAGGCAGCCCGTCAGGCCGCTCGCCGAGTGGGCGCGGACCGTTTCATCGAGCGGCTTCCGGCAGGGTACGACCACCGACTGGGTGAGCGGGGCCGGAGCCTGAGCGTAGGCGAGCGCCAGCTGCTGAGCTTCGCCCGGGCGCTCGCGCTCAACCCGACGATCCTGGTGCTGGATGAGGCCACCAGCTCGGTGGATGCGCAGGCAGAAGGGCAGATCCAGGTGGCAATCGCCGAGCTGATGACCGGCCGCACCAGCATCGTGGTGGCCCACCGCCTGAGCACAATTCTTCACGCGGACGAGATTCTGGTGTTGCAGCACGGAGAGATCCGCGAGCGGGGAAGCCACCGTGAGCTCCTGGCTCAGCAAGGGCTGTACGAGCGGCTCTACCAGCTCCAGCTCCGGGGGCAGGCGGACGGGCGTGCGGACGGGCGGAGGGTCGGGCAGGCGGCGGCCAGCTAACCTCCGTATCCTTGCATGGTTATGAGTCGCGGGATACGTTACACGGCACTCGACTTTCTCCTCAGGATCAATCGATGATCCATCTCGAAATCGACGGCGAGCGGTACCCCATCGCCGTCGGCGAGACAGTCATAGGCTCGGCCTCAGACAGCACGGTGGTCCTCGATGGTGAGGGGGTACGGCCCCGGCACGCCGTGGTGCAGGGGATGCCGGCCGGCGCGGCTGCTATCCGCTCCGCCGCGAACGAGGCCGAGGTCCGGGTGAACGGCGTCCGGCTCGGCTCCGACCCCACGCCCCTGCTGCACGGCGACAAGATCGGCATCGGCAATCGCGAGCTGCTGGTGGTGGATCCGGCTCGTGCGGGCAGCACCCAGCTGTTCGACTCCGGCGCCTTCGCCGACCTTGCGCCCCCACAGGGCTACAAGGGGATCGGGACCCGCACCGGTGGCCGTCTGGTGTGTCTCACCGATGGCCGGGAGTACAGCGTGGGAGCCCAGCCGCTCTCGCTGGGACGCGACGCGGGCTCGGATGTGGTGGTGTCTGGGACTGAAGTGTCGCGCCAGCATGCGGAAATCAGGAACGAGCCGGACGGATACATCCTGGTGGACCTCAGCGTCAACGGCACCTACGTCAATGGTGAGCGCATAGGAAAGACCCACCGGCTGTCGCGGGCCGACGTGATCCGGATCGGCAACGATGAATTCCGTTTCTATGCCGATCCCCTGAGCGCACCGTCGCCCGTGCCCGCACCTGCTCCCGCGCCGGAGACCTCGGCCGCGGTGGACCGCCCGCCCCGTCTGCCCGAAGGCGCAGCTGAGCGGCTGTCCGATACGATGCATGGCCTGCCGGAGGATGAACCCGCCAAGC
>JBDTTD010000010.1:0-22599 GCA_039930805.1 Gemmatimonadales bacterium
ACACCCGCAATAGCGCCAACGCACCGCGTGCCAGAATGCCCTGAAGGACCTCGCCCGGAAGGCTCATCCAGACACTCCTCCTATGACGGGAAACTAGGGAATGACGATCAGCAATGGAACGGGTTGAGCTTTAAATCCCCTGACCCTTGCGAGACATAGCAGCGATCCCTCGCCGGCATTTCGCCCCCCTTCCCGGTCTTTCCCGTCCTTCCCGTCTTTCACGTCCTTCCAATCCTTCCTGTCTGGCCCAAAGTTACGCAGGTCACCGTGCGGTTGCAGCCAGAGACCAAAATTGGGGGATCTCTTGACCCGGAGGAAACAGTGAGAGTACGACAGATCATGACCCCGAACCCCGTCAGCTGTACACCAGAGCGGACCGCTCGAGAGGTGGCAATCCTCATGCGCGACAACGACTGCGGTTCCATCCCCGTGGTGGAGAACACCGCCACCAATCGCCTGGTCGGAACAGTGACCGACCGCGATCTGGCCATTCGAGGCCTGGCGGCCGGATTTGGGCCCGACACCCAGGTGCGTGATCTCATGACCGACGACCCCGTCACCTCCCTGCCGGAAGACGAGATCGAGGATGTGCGGCAGGTCATGATCGAGCAGCAGGTGCGGCGGGTTCCGGTCGTCGATGTCGATGGCCTCCTCGTTGGGATCGTCGCCCAGGCGGACATTGCCCGGGAAGACGGTGCCGCCAGCGACCGGGAGGTAGGACGCATCGTCGGGGCCATCTCCGAGCCGAGGAGTGACCTCAACCGTTGATGGTCTTCATCCCCGCCTCGTGGTACCGGTCGCCGGCAGCGGCACCTTTCGGTGCCATTTCCTCGATCTCCTCCAGGTCGGGTGGCGTCAGCTCGACCTCGAGGGACCGGAGGTTCTCCTCCAGATAACGCCGCTGCTTAGTGCCGGGGATGGGGACGATGTCGTCCCCCTGGGCCAGCAGCCACGCAAGCGCAAGCTGTGCCGGAGTGCAGGGCTTCCGCTTGGCGATTTCTTCCACCCGGCCGACGAGATCGAGATTCTTCTGGAAGTTCTCGCCCTGAAAGCGGGGCGAGTTTCGTCGGTAGTCCCCCTCCGGCAGGTCCTCGAAGGTGCGGAACCGTCCGGTGAGAAAGCCACGGCCAAGCGGGCTGTACGCCACGAACCCGATCCCGAGCTCGCGGCAAAGCGGCAGGACGTCGTCCTCGGGATCGCGGGTCCAGAGAGAGTACTCGGTCTGCAGCGCGCTGATGGGGTACTCCTGGTGGGCCCGGCGGATGGTGGCAGGAGCAGCCTCGGAAAGACCGAGGTACCGGACCTTCCCCGCGCGGACGAGATCGGCCATGGCGCCGACCGTCTCCTCTATCGGGACCGTGCGGTCTACCCGGTGCTGGTAGTAGAGATCGATATGGTCCACCCCAAGGCGGCGCAGTGAGCCGTCGCAGGACTTTCGTACGTAGTCCGGCCGTCCGTTCACGCCGAGAAAGCTGCCGTCTTCGCCCCGCTGGTTCCCGAATTTTGTGGCGAGCACCACCCTGTCCCGGCGTCCTCGAATCGCCCGGCCCACCAGGCGCTCATTGGTGAAGGGTCCGTACATGTCCGCGGTATCGAGGAAGTCGATGCCCAGGTCGAGCGCCCGCTGGATGGTCGCGATCGACTCCTCGTCGTCTCGACCGGTATAGAATTCCGACATCCCCATGCAGCCGAGGCCGAGGGCTGAGACGCTCAGGCCCTGCCGGCCAAGCGTACGATGTTCCATCTATTGATCTCCGTATCTTAAGTCCAGGGTCCAGGGTCGGTCCAAGAGCCCAATGTATGCGATCCGCGTGTTTGAGCGTAGACTCCAGAATCTAGACCTTAGACCTTTCCAAACCAGGCAACCGCGATGGAGACCGATCGCCAGATGAATCGCATTTGCGTGTTCTGCGGTACCAATCCTGGATCGCGACCGGCATACGGGGCCGCTGCCCGCCAACTGGGGCAGGTCCTGGCCGAAGAAGGCATCGAGCTGGTGTATGGCGGAGCGAGCGTCGGAATCATGGGCCAGCTGGCCGACTCAGTCCAGGAGCACGGCGGCCATGTCACCGGGATCATCCCCCAGCAGCTGGTCGAGAAGGAGGCGGCGCATACCGGCATTCGCAACCTCATCGTGGTGGCGTCGATGCATCAGCGGAAATCGCAGATGGCTGACCTGTCGGATGGCTTCATTGCCCTGCCCGGCGGAATCGGAACCCTGGAAGGCTTCTTCGAGATTCTCACCTGGGGGCAGCTCGGGATCCACGCCAAGCCCTCAGGCATTCTCAACGTCGAGGGCTACTTCGACGGGCTGACCGGGTTTCTGGACCATGCCGTACGGGAAGGGTTCCTGACCGAGGCGCATCGGAACGCCATCATCGTGGAGTCGAGCTCGCGCCCCCTGCTAGAGCGGATGCGGGCGTTTACTCCCTCGGAGGGCGAGAAGTTCATGGGGAGGACGAACAGGTAGGGACGGGAAGGACGGGACGAGCTACTGATCCTGCTTTCTCGTCCTTCCCTACTTTTTCGTCTTTCCCGTCTTCCCAACCAGCGGCGGTGCCGGATCCTTGGTGGCAAAGTCGGACGGAGCCGGCCGGCGGCCAAACTCCTTGACGTACTCCCGGGTGAACTCCGCGCCGAGCAGGATGATCTGGGCCGAGTAATAGACCCAGACCAGAAGCACGATGACCGAGCCTGCGGCCCCGTAGGAGGAGGCGAGGGCGCTGGTGCCCAGGTAGAGCCCGATCAGCAGCTTTCCTATCGTAAAGAGTCCAGCGGTCACCAACCCGCCGACCCATACGTCGCTCCAGGCCAGATCCACGTCCGGCAGCACCTTGAAGACTGTGGCGAACAGAATGCTGATGACGCCCAGGGAGACGATCACGTTCACTGCCTCCCAGAGGACCGCCCCGCCAGGGAAAGTCTCTCCCATGTAACTATGCAGGGCGGCCAGTCCTGCGCTCACCAGCAGCGATGTGAGCATCAGAAAGCCGACTCCGACCACCAGGCTGAACGAGACCAGGCGGTCGATCAACAGCGATCGAAGAAAGCTGCTGCTCACCTTGGGCTTCACCCGCCAGATCGCGTCGAGCGCGGTCTGCAGCTCCAGGAAGGCGCCCGTTGCCCCCAGAAAGAAAGTGATGATCCCGATAATGGTTGCGGGCACGCTGGACGAGGGCTTCGCGGCACCCTCCAGCATGGCCTGCACCGCCAAGGCCCCTTCATGCCCGACCAGCCCGTCGATCTGGCCGACGATCTCACCCCGCACGGCTTCGGCGCCGAAAACCAGTCCGGCCATCGCGATGGCCACCACGAGAATCGGCGCCAGCGCGAAAAGGGTGTAATAGGATAGCGCGGCACCAAGGTGAGGAACGTTGTCGTTCCACCATCCAGAGAGGGCACGGGTAAGAACCACCCACAGTCGTTTTGCCGTCATGGCGAGAACATACGGGTCCCTGTGACAGTGCTCACGTCCGGTGAGCCCGGCGAGTGCAAGATTCGAGGAACCTACTTCCTGGAGACCGCATGGCGCGCAAGAAGAGGAGTCCGGTCAAGACCGCCGCTGTGATAGCAGCGATTGCGTTGGCAGAAAAGGCGATCCAGAAAGCCGCAAAGGATCCTCGAGTGCGCCGCAAGGCCAAGGCCCTCGGCAGAGCCCTGAAGAAGCGGGCCAAGGCAACCGGCAAGAAGATCTCCAAGGCAATCCGGAAGCGGGCGCCGAAGGTCCGGCGCGCGGTCAAGCGGAAGGCCCGCTCCCGCGCCTGAAAGCCGAGCTACTCTCTATCCAGTGAGGCCGGGTCTACCGGCGCAAAGAGATACGGGGTCTCTTCCAACGACATGTATAGACTGTCAGCAGCGAGCGGAATCCGTGCATCGAAGTAGTAGTTGAGCACCTTAGGAATCACGTTCACCAGCGTGACGGAGTCGGTCAGGAGCCGGCCGCCCGCTTCCGGCAGATAGAATGCGCCGAAGGCGCCGAATCGCTCCCTCGCCTGGGCCGGGGAGACGCTCTCGGCGCTCTTCGCGCTGGAGTAGCGTAGCGAATTGGTTCCGTGGTCGCCAACCAGCAGGATGATCGGGGCAGGCGACGAGCTTCGCAGCAGGTCGGTGACCAGGACGAGCAGCAGGTCGTTGAGACACTCGACCTGCCGTATGTAGGCGTCCTGCTTCACCGGTGCCGCGGCCTCGGTGGATCGCCGCCGGAGCCGGGGGCAGTTGCCGGCGTTGAAGACAATGGGCCGGTGGGGATTCAACACATGGGCGAAGGCAAAAGTCGGCTCCGCCATCGACGGGACCCGCTGCACCCCTTCGAGCGTCCGTTTCACGTGGTCCGCGTCAAAACTGTAATCCGACGGTAACGCGGTCACCCGGACCAGCCAGCGGCGCAAGTCCGAGCGGGTGGCATCGCGCCGAGGGTCGAACCCGTGCCACGCCTTGAACTCGGAGTCCGCATTCCGGTTTCGCCGGGTGGAGATCCACCACTGTGAGGGGAAGAACAGGAACTTGTAATCCCGCGCCTTCAGGAATGCCGCTGTCCGGTTGTTCTCGACCAGGTAGTTCGGGATAGTGGCGTCGGTGGCCAGCGGGCCGACCTCACTGGTCAGCGCGGTCAGATGGCTGAAGTTCAGCAGCGAGGGCAGTGAGAGTAGGGTGTGGACATAGTTGCTCCGGATCCGCCTTGGAATGGTAAATCCAAGCCGAAGGAGGCTGTCCTCGAACGCTCGATTGTCGAATCCGAAGCGCTCGCGCAGAACCGCGCTGTTGGCGTACTCATCCAGGATGATCAGGTAGATGTCACGCCTCGACTCGCCCCGGGATGCCCTGGCCGGTGATCCGGCCAAAGGCTGACCGAGCCCGCGGACCAGCGCGCTCTGCTGCGTGGCCCCCCTGGTACGGATTCCATAAAGCGCCGTCTGGGCCAGCATCCACCCGGCCGCAAAGGTGCAGGTCAGCGCCAGGAAGGTTGTAGCCCGATCGAGAAACGCCGGCCGCCTGGCGAGCCACCAGGCCGCGGCGATACTGAGGGCTGCGGCAGCCGCGACGACGGCCAGGGCAGAGGCACCGGGTGAGCCGGTCCGGACCGACTGCGTCAGGGGGCTATAGGCGTAGAACCAGAACATGATCAGGAAGACGATCAGCGACACTACCGGCTTCGTTCCGCGGCCTTTGACCAACAGGGACACCACTCCGTAGAGCACCGCGCACGTCCCCAGCATGACTACGATCATCAGTCCCATGTCCCGCAGGTCCGATCCGCCCGGACTGCGGGATAGCACATTCAGCAGCGGCAGCACCGCGAAGATGAAGGGATATAGCAGGCGCAGGCGGCCGCTCACCCACCGGCTCCGCTGGAAGACATCGCGTAGAGCCAACGATCGGAATCCTGGATCGGCGATGAGGACTCGATCGTGAAATGACGGGCAAACGCCTGCTCGAAGCCGTCCCTGGTGTAGTGCGGAAAGATGTCCGGCCGGCTGAGCAGGAGGCGCTTGACCTGGGAGTCGCTCTTGGGGACGAACTCGATAACGAGATGCTTGCCTATCCGGCTGAAATAGCTGGCGATGTGTTCCAGCGGCAGGTTATGTCCGATTGCCAGATGGTGGACCAGGGCGAGAGCCAGGACGGCGTCCGCCGGCCCCCGCTCCTCCAGCGACTGCCGTTCGCGGCCGGCCCAGCCCTGCGCCGGAGAAGGGTTGGTGAGGTCGAGCAGGAGCGGCAGGATACCGGTCTCCCCCTCGGCGCGCACCCGCCGGTAGTTCCGCTCTACTGCGGCCGGATCCACATCGAACGAGATCACTTGCGGTGCCACCTCGCGAGCCGCTCGACTGTACTCTCCGGTATTCGCGCCGAGGTCCCAGACGGTGCGTGCACTGACCCTTCGCAGGTGACCTATCACCATGTTGCGCTTGTCCTGGCTGGCGGCTGTCGTGTAGTTGTTGTCGTCGACGTACTCCGCCCATTCAGTTCCCGACGCCCGCCAGGATAACCGCCGGATCGCGTCGCTCAGGTTGTTCACCAGGGTCAGCAGCCGTTGGCGGCTCATGGCCCGCCCCTTGGTGGCCGAGCCTGCGGCAGTATCGGAATAGCGTCCCAGGGCCCAGGCATGCAGATGGATATGGAGCAGGGTACTCAGTCTGGCCCAGGTACGCCGGGGCAGGAGTGCGCTACCGAGGTCGAGCGGGATGCCGTCAATATACGAACGCAGCAGCTGGCCGAAGCGGACGTCTCGCGAGCTCATCAACGTCAGCGGCAGAAGGAAATGCTGGCAGAACTGCTTGTAGGCAATCCAGGGCTTTCCCTCCTCCAATGGCTCGAAGGAGAGGCTGTCGATGAAGAGCGGGCGCCCGCCTCGGAACTGGACGTTGTATGCGCTGCTGTCTCGCAGGGTGAAGCCCCGGGCCAGGGCGCGCCGCTGGATCTCCAGCGTCAGGGTAGCAGCATCCTGCAGCTGACCGAACGACCATTCATAGGGGTAGGAAATGAAGCCAACCCGATCGGGCTGGAGCACGGCATAGGCGTCGGGGGTGGCGGAAAGCTCCAGACCGACCTGCCGATGGGGAACCAGCAAGCCTTCCCGGGCAAGCTCATCGTAGAGCCCCGAAGCCAGAAACGCCTCGAAGGGCCCCCGAAAGCTGGTATTGACTTGCCGGTAGAGAGTGCCGTCCCGGGTATAAACAAAGCCGCTAGGGTCGCGGAACGATCCCTCTACGGCTTGCCAGCCCACCGGCCTCGACGTGGGACCAGGAGCTTGAAGAAAGTCTTGAGGACCTCACGCGCGCGGGACGCCATGGCGAGCACTGAGAGCACGCCGGCGGCGACGAACTGCAGAACCAGACTGCCCGTGGTCGGGTCGATGTACATAGGGTCCCCTGCTAAGGCCGGACTGTAACCTTGAGGTAACAGTCTAGTATAAAGAGACCCATTCGGGAAGCGGTGTTAAACCCAGCACTCCGGTGACCTACGGCACGATAGAACCCCATAATTTGTAGTAGTAGCACATGCTACTCTGAATCGGAGAGTTGCTTGGGCGCTCCGCCGTTGATCCAGACCGTCTTGATGTTCACAAACTCCCGCATGCCGTAGACCCCGAGTTCCCGGCCATAGCCCGACTGCTTGACACCGCCGAAAGGAAGCCTCGGGTCCGACGCTACCATGCCGTTGATGAACACCATGCCCGCCTCGAGCTCACCAATGAAGAGCTCCCGCTCCCGCTCGTCATTGGTCCAGGCGCTGGAACCCAGTCCGAAGGGTGAATCGTTGGCGATATAAATGGCTTCATCGATGTCCCGCGCCCGGAAAAGCAGGGCGATGGGCCCGAAAACCTCCTCGTGATATGCCGGGGAGTCCGGACTGATATTGGTCAACACCCCGGGCGCGAAGTAGTATCCGGGCCGGTCGAGCGCGTGGCCTCCGGTCAAAAGCCGAGCCCCGGCTCGAACCGACCGCTCCACTTGATCGGTCAGCGTCTTTACCTGGGCCTCGTTTGCCAGCGGCCCCACGTCGGTAGCGGGATCCATCGGGTCACCCACGACGAGCGCGCACATTCCCGCCACCAGGCGGCGCTCAAACTCGTCCGCGATGGCTCCCACCACGACAAAGCGCTTGGCGGCGATGCACGACTGCCCGTTGTTGATGGTTCTGGCCTTCACGGCGGTGCGGGACGCCGCCTCGAGGTCGGCACTGGGCATTACGATGAAGGGATCGCTTCCGCCCAGCTCGAGCACCGACTTCTTGATCTGTTTCCCGGCCGTGCTGGCGACGGCAGTGCCGGCACCGGTGCTCCCGGTCAGCGTCACGGCCCTGACCCGTGGGTCCTCGATGACCCGGCGGACATGCTCCGTCTCGATCAGCAGGGTCTGGAAACAGCCTTCGGGAAAGCCGGCGCGCTGGAAGATCTCCTCAATCGCCAAGGCGCATTGGGGGACGTTGGAGGCATGCTTGAGCAGGGCGACATTGCCGGCCGCGAGCGCGGGGGCTGCGAAGCGGAAAACCTGCCAGAAAGGGAAGTTCCACGGCATGACAGCCAGAATTGGCCCGATGGGCTGATAGGCGACGTAGCTCCGGGTGGCATTGGTCTGGACCACATCATCCGCCAGAAAGCGCTCCGCGTTCTCGGCATAGTAGCGGCAGCCCCAGGCGCACTTCACAGCCTCCTCGACAGCCGCCTTCAGGGTCTTGCCCATCTCCAGCACCATGAGCCTGCCGAACTTGTCCTTCTCAGTTTCCAGGATCTCTGCCGCCTTGAGCAGCAGTCGGGCACGTTCCGCCACGGGTGTGCGGCGGTAGCGACTGTAGGTGTCGGCCGATCGCTGGATGCGGGCTTCGAGCTCTGCCTCCGACAGCGGCGTGAAGGCCCGTACAATCTGGCCAGTGGCTGGATTAACGCTGGCGATGCTTGGATGGACGGTAGCTGTAGTCATGACTGATCACCCCTTCATAGTTCGGCGGCTGCTCATGCTATTATCCTGCACCATGAGCGCTATCCGTGCCCTGCTTGCCGGAAGTATCGACTACGCTGGCCTTTTCCCGCCAGCCGGTCTCGACATGGCTACGGCGGTGGAGAACTACGCCGGCTACCGGCGAGGCCCTGCGGCCTGGGCACTGGGACGGTTCGTGCTGCCGGTGAGCCGGCTCAGTGAGCTCGAGGTGGCAGCCGCGAGGACTATCCAGGAGGGTCCCAGCCCCTGGAGTCTTTCGCTGCTTGCGGGGGCCGATCTGCCCCAGGATCTCGAGGTGATCGCCGAATTCAGCCGCCGTCACTCCGGGCCGAAGCGGAACCTGCTCGCCGACACCATCGAAGCAAAAGGTAGCTCAGCCGGTGACATCGAGAACATCTTGCACCGGATTCCCAGCACCCTGCAAGCCTACATCGAGATTGACATCAACCGCGACCCGCGCGATCTCCTGGCCGCCGTCGCCCGGCGAGGGGGACGGGCCAAGGTGCGGACCGGTGGGATCACCTCCGAGGCCTTTCCGAGCTCGAGTGATCTGATTCGTTTCGTCCGTTGTTGCGTTGAAGCCGATCTCCCGTTCAAGGCCACCGCCGGCTTACATCATCCACTACGGGCGGAGTATCGCCTGTCCTACGAGCCTGATAGTCCGGCCGGCGTCATGTTTGGTTTCCTCAATCTGTTCCTCGCCACCGCTTTCCTCCGGGTAGGGATGGAAGAGGCCGAAGCGGCCCGGCTGCTGGAGGAAGGATCGCCGGAGTCCCTTGATTTCGATGAAACCGGCGTGGCCTGGAAGGGTCATCGGCTCGACCTGAAGGCTTTGCACGATGCCCGCCAGTCGGGCGTGGTTTCGTTCGGCTCCTGTTCGTTCACGGAGCCCATTGGCGACCTCGAGGCCATGCACCTGCTTGGATCCGGGGCTAGGCAGGGATGAACGGGACTCACGATCCTGGACGCACATCGTGGGTGGATTCCGCGCAGGGCCATCCCGACTTCCCTATTCAAAATTTGCCCTACGGCGTCTTTCGGCGAACCGGAACGAAGGGCCTGCCATCGGTCGGGGTGGCGATCGGGGATCAAATTCTGGAGCTGGCGGCCGCCGCCGAGGTGGCCGGGTTTACCGGACCGGCGGCCGAGGCCGCCAGGGCCAGCGCCGCTCCGTCATTGAACCCCCTCATGGCACTCGGTCCGGGTCACTGGTCAGCGCTCAGACTTCAGATCAGCACCTTCCTGGGCTCCGAATCACCGGCATTCCGCACCAACCGCCCGGAAGCACAGCGTGTTCTGGTCCCGATGGCAGAAGCCGAGCTGCTGCTACCGGCCCAGATCGGAGACTACACTGACTTCTACGCCTCGGTGTATCACGCCACTAACGTAGGAAGCATGTTTCGGCCCGATAACCCGCTGTTGCCCAACTACAAGTGGGTGCCGATCGGATATCATGGCCGAGCGTCGTCGATCGTGCCTGCCGGCACTCCGGTGCGGCGTCCTCAGGGCCAGATCAAGGATCCGAACGCCGAGATCCCGGTGTTCGGTCCGAGCCGGGCGTTGGATTACGAAATGGAGGTGGGATGCTTTATCGGCCGGGGAAACCCGTTGGGAACACCGGTGCTGATCGAGAAAGCCGAAGAGCACTTGTTCGGTCTGTGCCTGGTGAACGACTGGTCGGCTCGCGACCTCCAGAGCTGGGAGTATCAGCCGCTCGGCCCATTCCTGTCCAAGAACTTCGCAACCTCGGTTTCGCCCTGGGTGGTAACGCTCGAAGCGCTGGAGCCCTACCGGGTACCCGCGTTCGGGCGGCCGGCTGGGGATCCCGCACCGCTTCCTTACCTCGACTCGACGGATAACCGACTGCGCGGCGGGATCGATATCACGGTGGAAGTGCTGCTGGCGACGGCCCGAATGCGGAAGGAGGGCTTGCCGGCTCACCGCCTGAGTCGTGGCACGATGGCCGACCTCTACTGGACTCTGGCGCAGATGTTCACCCACCACACCAGTAACGGGTGCAACCTCCAGCCGGGCGATCTCTTCGCCACGGGAACGATCTCGGGGTCCGGCAGGGATGCACTGGGATGTCTGCTGGAGCTGACCCGACGCGGGACCGAGCCTGTCACGTTGCCCACCGGCGAGACCCGAAAGTTCCTGGAGGACGGAGACGAGGTGATCATGCGGGGCTACTGCGAGCGCTCCGGCGCCGTCCGAATCGGTTTCGGCGAATGCCGCGGTATCGTTGTGGGGGATTCCCCGGCGTAGCTGGCAACCCTCTCACTGATATTCGGAGAACCACCATGCGTCATGGCGTGAAGCCGCTCCTGCCTGTGGCTATTCTGGCTCTGGCGGCCTGCGGCAATGGCGATACGGCGGCGAAGACGTCGGACGGCGAAAGCACCGTCCAGGTACCAGCATCGACCGGTGAGGCGGCGACGACAATCCATCTGGTAGTACAGGGGGGACCGCACGCCGGCACCTACGACGCCAAGTCCAGCGATATCACCTGCAGCTACGGTTTTGCCGGAAAGGGGGCCTGGGGCAATCAGTACAGTGTTACTGGCAAGAAGCCCACCGAGTTCAGCTCACTTCAGCTGATCGTACCCAACGCAAAGGGAGCCGCCGGTGGCACGGACAAGTTTCTGCTGACTGTGGGCTTTGGCCAGCTGATGCAACCCGGCTACTCCGAGCATACGATCAACACCGGAGCAAGCCTGACTGAGGCCGAGACTGCAACTCGCGAAGGTAGCGGGACGATCACGGTGGAGGACAAGGAGACCACGGGGAAGGTGACGTTCAAGGGCAGAACCAAGGATGATGTGGGACTGGAAGGGACCATCGCCTGCCACCAGCTGCTGCGGGGCGAGTAGGCCAGTTGGAAGTCAGGAGTCGGGAGCTCTCGGCTCTGACTCCCAACCCCGACTTCCGTCAGCTCTTCTCCACGATCCGGGAAAGCAGCTGTTGGGCGTATTCCTTGTCCCACTCCGCGAGGTTCTTGCGGGCGGTGACTTCGACCCGCGTGCTCGTGGGGCTCTTCCGCTCCATCTGGATGGTCACGTCGAGATCGCCCTTCTTGCCCTTGAATTCGCGCTTGTCCCCGCCGTTCTCGGTACTGGACGCGTCAGGGACGATGCCTTCCTCGTTCATCACCGCCCGGGCCCGCTCCGCTGCCGTGTCGATTGAGTTGTCCACCAGGGATTCGGCGCCCCGGGTGGTGAGATAGATTCCCGCCCCGGCGCCTGCGGCGGTTACCTCCGACTGAGTGAAAGAGCGATTAGGACGTTCATCAGGCTATTGTAGGCCCTCCCCGTGCTCACCGTCCACATCCTGGATCACCGACGGAGGGTGTAGTCCCGGTCAATCCCGATCTTCCATCCAGCTCGGCCGGGCGCCATTATTCAGCATTCTACTTCAGCCGAGCCCGAAGCGTGACATCGTTCGTCAAGACCACCCAGATCGCCATTGATGGGGCCAAGACCCTGCCCCGCCGCTACTACGTTGCCCCCGAGATCTTCGCCGAGGAGGCCGAACGGATCTTCACCCGTCGTTGGCTGTGCGTGGGCCGAGAGGACCGCATTGCGGGACCCGGGGACTACTTCGTCCAACAGATCGGCCTCGAGAGCATCATCGTGCTGCGAGACCAGGAGGGCACTCTGCGGGCGTACCACAACGTCTGTCGCCACCGGGGAACCCGGCTCTGCGAGGAGCATACCGGGCGTTTTTCCGAGACGATCCAGTGCCCGTATCATGCCTGGACCTACGCGCTCGATGGCCGGCTGATTGGCGCACCCTCGGCGTCCGAGATCGAGGGCTTCGCCAAGGCCGACTATCCCCTGCATTCCGTCGCCGTTCAGAGCTGGGAGGGATTTCTCTTCATCAATCTGGCGGCGCATCCCGAGCCGTTCGCTCAGGCCTACCAGCCGCTCATCGGCCGGTTCGACCGGTTCAACATGTCGAATCTCGCGGTGGCCCGCACCATCGAATATGAGGTAAAGGCCAACTGGAAGCTGCTGTTCCAGAACTACTCCGAGTGTTACCACTGCGGGCCGGTACACCCACCGCTGGCAAAGCTTACTCCCCCCACCAGCGGCGAGAACGACCTGGTCAACGGTCCTATCACCGGCGGCTTCATGGTCATCAACCAGGGCAGTCAGAGCCTCACCATGAGCGGCCGGTCGTGCGGGGTCATGGTGGGCGACCTGCCGGATGAAGACCTGAACCGGGTCTATTACTACGCTGTCTTTCCCAACATGCTGCTCAGCCTGCACCCTGACTATGTGATGTTTCATACCCTGTGGGCCGAGGCGCCGGATCGCACCAGGATCTTCTGCTCCTGGCTCTTTCATCCGGACACGCTGAGCAATCCGGCCCACGACCCGGAGGACGGAATCGCGTTCTGGGACATGACCAACCGCCAGGACTGGCATATCTGCGAACAGAGCCAGCTGGGGGTGCAGTCCCGCGCCTATCAGCCGGGGCCGTACTCCAAGCGGGAGAGCCTGTCGGTTCAGTTTGACCGCGAGGTGCTGAAGGCCTTAGGACATGGAACCGCGAAAGCGTGAGGGGTAAACAGCGTGAACAGTGAACAGTAAACGGTAAACAGGTGGGAGCCCCGTTCACTGTTTACTGTTGGCTGTTTACGCTTTTCCCCGTCCCCTGCATCTCCTCCAGCACCCCCGCGTACAGCCGCAATCCGAACTCGATCTGCTCGATCGGCACCCGCTCGTCGTTGCCGTGAACCCCGCGACGGACCTCCTCCACGTCAACCAGAAACGGATCCACACCGTAGCAGATCAGGCCGGCTCCGGCATAATACGGGCGATCGGTGGCACCCGTGCTGATGGTGGTCGCGAACGGGACTCCGGGCAGGAGCCGGGCCGCGGTGTGTTGAATGGCTCGGGACATCTCGGTATCCAGCGGCGCCGAGAAGCGCGGTGCCATGTCACCGATCATCGTCAGGGTGACGCCGGTGTCTCCAATCACCCGCAGCAGCTCTCGCCGGAAGGCCAGGGTGTCCTGGTCCGGCAGCAGACGAATGTCGAGCTCGGCGGAGGCCTGGGGCGGTATCGTATTGGTCTTATCGGATCCCACCAGGACCGTGGGTGAAATCGTGTTCCGGAGCAGCGCATTGCGCTCCGGCTCGCTGAGCAGCCAGGCTCGTCCCCGGGCGGACTTGAGGGCACCCGCGGCGTCGGCCAGCCACCGGCGGCGCTCCCCCGTCTCGGCCTGGGCCTGAGCCTTGAAATAGCGGTCCACAGCCGGCGTTATCCGAACCGGTGTGTCCCAGGCGGTAATGCGAGTGAGGATCCGCGCCAGCCGGGGGACCGGGTTGTCCGGGGTGGGCCTGGAGCCATGCGAGGCCTTGCCCCTCACTACCAGTTTCTGCCAGTAGACCTGCTTCTCTCCGACATTCATTCCGTACCACCGCACCTTGCCGTTCTGGACCCGGCTTCCTCCGCTTTCGGTGAGGAGGTACTCCACGTCGCTGATGAGATCGGAGTGATGCTCGATGAAGGCACGACTCCCCAGACCATCGGTTTCCTCGTCGGCGTTGGCGATATACACCAGATCACGCTTGAGCGGGATGCCCGACCGCTTGATCGCAATCAGCGTCATCAGCTGAACGATGCCGTGGCCCTTCATATCCAGAGCCCCGCGCCCCCAGACGTGTCCGTCCTTGATCAGCCCGGCGAAGGGATCGACCGACCAGAACTCGCGAGATGCGGGCACCACGTCCATATGGTGGACCAGGGCGATGGCCTTCCCGGGACCGGTCCCCTTGAGCCGCGCGTAGAAGTTGGCCCGCCCCCCTCCCAGCTCGGCGGTATCGAGGATCTGTCCCTCGATCCCCTCCTTGGCCAACACATCCTTGAGCCAGCGAGCGGTGGCTAGCTCGTTGCCGGGGGGATTGCTGGTGTTGATCCGGATATACTCGGACAACCTTTGGGCGGTCTCGTCGCGAAGCCGGTCGTAGTCGAGGGCTGGCGCCTGCGCTCCGGCGGCGACCGAGAGCGCGCACATGAAGGCGGTAAAGCCGGCGAGCCGGCGGATGAGACTGATCATCGGGTCTCCATGAGCATGCGGGCGGCCAGCTCCTTGACCAGCTTGGCGCTGACCGCCGCGGTGACACCGGTCCGATCGGCGGCCGGATTGAACTCCACGAAGTCGGCACCGACCACCGGAGCGGTTAGCGATTGCAGTACGGCGAGCGCCTGGCGCACCGAGAAGCCACCGGGCTCAGGGTGGGAAATGCCCGGCGCGAGCCCGGGCTCGATGACATCGAGGTCAAACGACACATAGACCGGCGTGTCGAACTCCAGCTTCATCCCGTCGCGCCAGTCCTTCATCTCGATCACCTCCACGCCAAAGCGCTTGGCCTGGGCTCGCTGGTGCCCGGTCATGGTGCGGATTCCCACCTGGACCAGCCGGTCGGTCAATCCTTCCTCCATGATCCGGGCGAAGGGACAGGCGTGGGAGAATCGGTCACCCTGAAACTCATCCCAAAGATCTCCATGGGCATCGAAGTGAAGGATGCTGAGCCGAGAATGGAATGGTCGAAGGCCCCGCAGGATGGGATAGCTGATCGAGTGGTCGCCGCCGAGCGCCAGGGGCCGCCGGCCGGATTCGGCGATCGCCTTCACCGCCGCCTCGATGGCCCGCCGGGCCCGTGCCGGATCCTCATCCGGAGCCAGGAGCACGTCGCCCTCATCATCCAGCGCCGCGGCACTGAGATCGAGGCCGAGCTCGGTCCATGGATTTCCCGCCTCGGACCAGAGCGCCTCCCGGATAACCGGCGGGCCTCCAGCTGTGCCTCGCCTATACGAGGAGCTGCCGTCGTAGGGGACGCCGAGAAGCACCACCCGGGTTGGCCCGCTGGCCTGAGGACTCACTCTGATACCGTCCCCAGATGGGTCCGACGCTCGAGCCGGGTGAATCCTGCCGCGGCATCGGCTTCGGGCGCCAGGAGCGAGACCAGTATCCCCGCGAGGAAGGAAAGCGGCAGGGTGACGATCGCCGGATTCTTGAGCGGAAACCATGCGGTCCCCTGCCCCAGGATATCCACCTGAATGGTGGGCGAGAGATAAATCAACGCCAGCGTGACGAGTGTCCCGGTCGCCATGCTGGTGACCGCCCCGGCGGTGGTGTAGCGCTTCCAGAAGATCGCGAGCACGAGAGCGGGAAAGTTGGCGCTCGCGGCGATGGCGAACGCCAGGGACACCATGAAGGCCACATTCTGCCCCTTGAAGGTGATACCCAGGCCCACCGCCACGATGCCCAGCGCCAGGGTGGCGATCCGTGCCACGCGGAGCTGTTCTCGAGCGTCCGCCCGGCCCTTCCGCATCACGTTGACCCAGAGATCGTGCGACAGAGCAGCGGCACCCGACAGGGTCAGGCCGGCGACCACAGCCAGAATGGTGGCGAACGCCACGGCGGCGATGAAACCGAGGAACGGAGTGCCTCCTAACATCTCGGCCAGCAGCGGTGCGGCCATGTTACCGCCCTTGTCCACGGCCTTGATCGTCTCCGGGCCCACCAGCACCATGGCCCCGAAGCCCAGGATGAAGGTCAGGAGATAGAAGAGCCCGATGAGACCAGTGGCAATGAAGACCGAGGTGCGGGCCGCCCGGGCGTCGGGCACGGTGTAGAACCGCATCAGGATGTGGGGCAAGCCGGCGGTGCCGAACATCAATGCCAGGCCCAGCGAAACGGCGTCGAGCGGGTTCGACACCAGCTTGCCCGGGGCGAGCACTCCATCGCCATAGCGCTCCGCCGCAGCCGCGAACAGCGCGCCAGGGCTCATCTGGAACCGCAGCAGCACCAGCAGCGCCAACAGTAGCGCGCCGCTCATGAGCAGCACCGCCTTGACGATCTGCACCCAGGTAGTCGCGATCATTCCGCCGAACAGCACATAACCGATCATGACGATGCCGACCAGGATGATGGCATGCTCGTAGCTGAAGCCGAACATGAGCCGGATCAGACCGCCGGCGCCAACCATCTGCGCAATGAGGTAGAGAGTTACCGTCGCCAGGGTCCCCAGCGCGGCCGCGATGCGCACCGGTGTCTGCCGCATCCGCAGGGCCACTACGTCGGCGAAAGTATACCGGCCCAGGTTCCGAAGCGGCTCGGCAATCAGAAAGAGCACCACCGGCCAGCCAACGAGCCACCCGGTCGAATAGATCAGTCCATCGAATCCGGTGGTGGAGACCAGGCCGGCGATCCCGAGAAAGGACGCCGCGCTCATGTAGTCGCCCGCCAGGGCAAAGCCGTTCTGCCCGGCGCTGATCGTTCGGCCCGCCGCGTAGAACTGTTCAGTGGTGCGGGTTCGCCGGGCGGCCCAGAAGGTGATACCGAGGCTGATGCTGATGAAGACGAAGAAGAACGCCATCGCCACGGCGTTCGGCTGCCCGATCGTGGTGTCGGCTGCGCCTTGCGTCATCGGCTCGACTCCAGCAGGGCCCGAACCTGGGGGTCGTAGACCGTATTGGCCCACCTGACGTAGATCCAGGTGAGAGCCCAGGAGGCCACGATCACGAGCGCGCCGAGGAAAATGCCCAGACTGAGGCCCGGCATCAGCTGCACGGCTAGGATCGGACGCCCGAAGGCCACGAGGGCGATGAACCCGAAGTAGAGCAGGATCGTTGCGCCCGTCAGGGTCAGGGCCATCCGCCAGCGCGCCCGGTCGAGGTCGCGTAGACGGGAGTCAACCGCGGGCATGTGTCCTCCGGGTGCCGAGGAAGTAAACCAGCGCGCCGGCCATCAGCAGCAGGATCGTAAGGCCGGCGACCTTGGTGACCGCGAGCACCTTGTTCGGCTCGTCCTCGGCCGGAATCAGCGCGAGGCCGATCGAGATGCTCGTCACCACGAAGCCCATGACCGCGAGCCCGATGGCCACCGGGCTTCCTCCAGGCACCCGAATGACCTCCGGGCCAGCCGGCTCTCGCTGGAGCCGGATCATGGAGGCGAACATGAAGAGGTAGGGAATGAAGTAGGAGATGATGGCCATGCTGACCAGCACGTCATATGCGCCTTTCACCGTGGTGCCAGCCTGGCCCAGCAGAATGAACAGCGCCGCGATTCCCGCTTGAGTGATCAAACTGACATGCGGTGAGCCGTACCGCGGGTGGATCTTTCCGAACACCGCGGGAAGAAAGCGGTCGATACCCGCCACGAACGGAAGCCGGCCACCTGCCGCAAACCATGCTCCAGCCTGGCCGAGCCCTCCCAGCACGATCAGCAGCGCGATCAGCGGGACCAGCTGGCCCAAACCCAGACGGTCGCTGACGGCTTCGACGGCCTTCATGAAGCCCTGGAGATACAAGATGTCGCCGGCCGGCAGGGCCACCAGCATCGCGACGGTACCGAGAACATAGAGGGCCGTGATCAGCGCTCCCGCCAGGAGCAGGGCTCGCGGAATGTTGCGGCGCGGGTTCTCGATCTCGTCGCCCATCATCGAGGCGCTCTCGAGACCGCTCAGCGAGAAGGCGATGGTAGACCAGAATACGATGTCCTTGAGCCGGGTGCTCGGGACCATGGTGTCGAGACTGAATGCGGTGGCCGACCCGAATCGGAGCCAGGCTGCAAGGCCAAGTACCATGAGCAGGATGCCGGGCACCCAGAGCCCGACAGCGCCCAGGTTGTGGAGCCACTTGCCCACGGCCAGACCGCGAACGTTGAGCCCCGCCGCGAGCGCCAGCCCCAGCAGCGAGAAGCCGATGAAGTACACTGGGCGCTCCGCCAGACTCTGCCACCTGGGGCCCCCGATGAAGAGTGCCGCTGCCCCCGTGAAGTAGAACAGGCCGGGGAAGTAGGGGAGGTTGCAAGTCCAGTAGGTCCATCCAGTGATGAACCCGGCAAAGTCGCCGAAGGCCCGCTTGCTCCATACGTAACAGCCGCCCTCGTTGGGATACCGGGAGGAGAGCTCCAACACCGTGAACATGAGCGGGAGATAGAATGCCAGGCCTGCCGTCAGCCAGACGACGATCGCGCTCGGCCCCGCGGAGGCAGCCGTGCCGATCCAGCGCACGGTAAAGCCGGTAACCAGGTAGAACAGCAGCAGGTCGCGAAACCCCATCGCCCGCGGGAGTCGTGCCGGTTTCCCCTCGGTCGCGGTCCGGCTGGCGGACGCCGTCACACCATGTAGTTCCTGGGGGGATTTGCCAGCTGCAGAATGGACCGGTCGATTCGGAACGGCTCAACGTTGCGCTCGGTCCTGCCGTCGATGGCCAGCTCAGACAGGGTCCGCCCGATCAGCGAGGCGAACTTGAATCCGTGACCGCCGCCGATGGCCACGACCACGTCCGGATGTCCCGGGACCGCATCGAGCACGAAGTCTCGGTCTGGTGTGAGGGTATAGAGGCAGGTCTTGGTGTAGATGACCGGGCCGAGCGCGCTGGGAATATACTTTCCGAGGAAGTCCCGCACTCGGCCCAGCGCATCCTGGTCGGGCTCGAAGGTCCGCGTGTCCGCAGTGACCTCCTTTCCCCCGGCATCCTGCCCCACCTTCGGCCCCCTTTCGCCGAAGATGGGGAAGCCGTAGAAGCAGGGATCGTCCATCCAGATCCAGATGGGAAAGCGGCCGGGCTGAAAGTCCGCGGGGCGGGACGTTGCGAAGTAGGTCACCTGCTCCTGGGTAACCCTGAGTGGCAACTGCACCCCAAACGGGGCCAGCGCCCGGTTGGACCAGCCGCCGGCCGCAACCACCAGCCGCCGGCAGCGGTACCGTACCCCACCCGACTCGACCTCGATCCCGCCCTCCAGTGGGCGGATCGCGCCCACTGGCGACCGCTCCAGTAGTGTTGCTCCGAGCTCTCGCGCTACCCGCTGGTGAGCAGCATTGCCCCGGGCCGCCATCGCGATGCCGCTCTCCGGCTGGAACAGCCCCTGGATGTCGTCGGTGAGCTGAAAGGCCGGCCAGCGGCGCATGATCTCGTCCGCGTCCAGCGCCTCGTAACTGACGCCGGCCGCATCCATGCTTCCCGAGTAGTTGGTCAGCGGAATGGCGCTGACTCGGGGAGCAAAGTCCAGCCCACCGGTCTTGAGCACGACCTGCTCCCCCGAATCCTTCTCCAGCTGGGCCCAGGCTCGAAAGGCGTGCTTGGCGAGCTCGACGTAGGCGGGCGTGTGATATGAGAGACGGATGATGCGGGAATGGTCCTGCGACTCCCCCCGAACATGCCCCAGCTCGAACTGTTCCAGGCCCAGCACCTCGGCGCCAGCGCGCCTGGCAAGCCAGTACGCCGCCGCGCTGCCGAATCCTCCCAGGCCAAGAACGATGTACTCGTACTCTCGTTTCATAGGGGCTAGTAAAAAGTAAGAACCTCTCACTCCTCACTTCTCACTTCTCACTTTCCTCCAGCTTTTCTTTTACGTACCGGCGGATGTCGAGACTCGCGCTCTCCATCGGGGCGTAGTAGCCGTGCTGAAAGACCCGCGACTGCATTCCCCGCTGCACGTTCTCACAGATGGCCCAGTCCTGGCGGTTCACCCGGTCCCAGAAGTCCACCGCGTCCGAGGCATCGAAATCGTCCGACGCGATCTCGGAGGGGTGGAACAGGAAGTCACACACGACCCGGGTGCGGCCCGGTCCCTGCGGCCACAGGGTGTACGCCGTGACGTGGTCGGCCGAGAGACTGATCATGAAGTTGGGATAGATCAGCTCGCCCTTGTGGCGGATGCACTCATCGTCACTGAGCCCATCGAAAGGCCTGCGGTTGGTGGTTCCACTCTCGGTGAATGTCCAGGCGCCCTGGCGATGCGGGATGCCCCGTTCCCAATCCAGGTCGGACCCACCCCGTTGCTTGAAGGCAGGCACCAGCCGGCACAATTCGGGATGAACCGGGCCGCAGTGATAGCACTCGTTGTAGTTCTCCAGCAACACCTTCCAGTTACACGGTATCTCGTACTCGATCCGCCGGCCCGAGCGGAGCTGCGTGAGCGGATACCTCCGGAGCCGTTCCGGAACTTCGGCCAGCTGTGAGAACAATCCGTAATTGCGGCTGGATGCTTCACCCGGAGTGAGGTTCAGGAAGAAGAAGCCACCCCAGCTCTCGATCCCCACTGGGTGGAGGCCAAGGGTGCTCCTGGTGAAGCCGTCATCTTCGTCGAGATAGGGAGCGGTGCGGAGGGTGCCGTCGAGGGCATAAGTCCACGAGTGGTAGGGACAGCGAATGGTTCCGCCCAGAGATCCCCGGGAACCCTCGGGCACCAGGCGCGATCCGCGGTGCCGGCAGACATTGTAGTGGGCCGCGAGCGTGTCGTCCCGGCCGCGTACGACGAGGATGCTCTCCCCTGCCACTTCGACGACCATGTAGTCGCCTGCCGAGGGCAGCTCCTCTTCCCGGCCGGCGCAGAACCATTCACGGCAGAAGATGCGCTCCTTCTCGAGGGCAAAGATCTCTTCGGAGAAGTAGAACTCGCGGGTGAGCGTCCGCTCCATCAGCTCTCCCCGCCCTCCGGGCCGTAGAAGAGCACCCAGACCGCCAGGTCAGCGGAGAACTCCTCGAAACGATGCGGCACATGCGCGGGGACAAAGAGGACGTCACCCACACCGAAGCGATGCCGGTCGCTCCCGTTCCGGAAGTACCCGGAACCCTCCGCTACCACGTAGACCTCGTCCCGGGTGTGTGGCGTCTGGGGATCGTCGCCGCGCGGGGCATAGAGCTCCACCGCGAGCGTGCCATGCTGTAGCAGCTCGACGAACCGATCCCCCTGCGCGGTGGGAAGTCGCGCTAGACCCTGGCTGAGGGTCAGGTGGTGTTTGGGCCCGGATGGAGCGTGCATCAGGACTTCGCCCGGCGGTGCATGTCACGCAGGATCTCTCGCGCGGCGTTGTAACCACAGGCTCCCATGACCCCTCCACCCGGATGGGTGGCGGCACCGCACAGGTAGAGGCCGCGGATTGGCGTGCGATAGTCGGCATAGCCCGGCACCGGGCGCATGAACGACAGGCTGCTCAGCGACATGGATCCCTGCATGATGTTGCCTCCGGTCAGCCCAAAGCGCTTCTCCAGATCGGTCGGCGCCAGGACCTGCCTGCCGATCACCGAGCGCCTGAAGTTCGGAGCGTACTCGTTCATGAGGTCAAAGCAGCGCTCCGCGTACTTCTCCTTTTCTTCCTGGAGCGAAAGCCCCGGCGCCAGCTTGTAGGGGAAGTATTGGGTGAACATGGACATCACGTGATGTCCCGGGGGGGCCAGGGTGTCGTCCAGCACCGACGGAATGGTGGCTTCGATAATCGGATACTCGGAGGGGCAGCCGTACTTGGCGCTGTCATACGCCCGCTCGATGTAGTCCATCGTGGGCGAGATGTGAATCGTGCCCCGGTGCTGCAGGCCGGCGGTGGTGCCGGGGATGGCCTTGAAATCGGGCAGCTCACTGAGCGAGATGTTGATCTTGAGGCTGGCGCTGCTGTAGTCGATGTTGCGCACCGCTTCCACGAAGTCGTCGGGCAGGTCCTGGCCGCCGAGCAGCTTCAGAAAAGTCACCTGCGCGTCCGCCCCGCTGGCCACTCGGCGGGCCGAAATCTCGCTGCCGTCCTTGAGCACTACCCCGGTTGCCTCACCGTTCTTCACCAGAATACGGCTCACTTCTGCGCTGGTGCGAATCTCCGCTCCCGCCTCCAACGCAGCTGAAGCAATTGCGTTGCTGATCCCACCCATCCCGCCGCGCACGTAACCCCACACTCCGCGAATGCCGTCGCACTCGCCCATGACGTGGTGGAAGAGCACGTAGGCCGTGCCCGGCATGGAAGGCGAGGCCATGGCGCCGATGATGGCGTCGGTTGCCAGGGTGACCTTGAGCTGCTCCGACTCGAACCAGCGATCCAGAATCGGAGTTGCGGCCCCGGTCAGAATCTCGATCGCTTTCTGGCCGTCAGTGCCGAGCCTGGCAAACCCGAGGCCGAGCTTGGCCAGCTGGAGCAGGTTTCGGGGCTTGAAGGACCAGGGGTTGGGTGGAGTCTGCATGAGCGTGGGCTCGATGAACGCGGCCACCCGTTCCAGCATGGCCTCGTACTTCGGCAACGCCCCGGCGTCCTTGGCCGAGAATTTCGAGATCTCCCGGTGCGTCAGAGCCTTGTTGGGGCCCAGCATGAGCGAGCGGCCGTCGGGGAAGGGCGTGAAGGAGGACGGATTCCGGGGCAGCATCTTGAAGCCGTGAC
>JBDTTD010000011.1:0-21538 GCA_039930805.1 Gemmatimonadales bacterium
TCAGGCGGCACGCAGCCGGCCCATAAGCGCCTGGAGGGCCAGAAGGTAGCTCTGCGGACCGAACCCGGTAACCATGCCCAGCGCCAGGTCCGCGATCACCGAATGCCGCCGTTCCGCCTCACGGGCGAAGATATTCGACAAGTGCAGCTCGACGAACGGAATCCGCACGGCGAGCAGGGCGTCCCGCAGCGCGAGACTGGAGTGGGTCAGGGCAGCGGCGTTGATCAGGGCGCCATCGGCGCGCCCCCGAAGACCCTGTACGGCCTCGACCAGTGCCCCTTCGTGGTTGGTCTGAAACCATTCGATCTGTGCCCCCAGGGGCACAGCGGCCTCCCGGACCATGGCTTCTATTTCAGCCAGGCTGGTGTGGCCGTAGACCTCCGGTTCCCGCTGCCCCAGCAGGTTGAGGTTGGGGCCGTTGAGCACCACGATGCGCATTCAGCGCTTCAGGTTCTGCAGCCAGGTCTGGAACTGGTCCAAATCATCCTTGCCGGGATCAACGCGCTGCCGCAACGGCGTGGTCCCTTCCCGCTCGGCTCCGAAGAAGTCGTCGAACGAAACCGCTCCTTCGGCCTTCTGCTCGGCTGCCGACATCCCCGGAGGGGTGAGCACGGCCTCTTCATTCGCCCGTGAGCCGGGCGATCCATCGTTGCCGACGTGGGCCGGCGCACCATCGGACCCGGACCTGGCTCCCGCGTCGCTCCAGCCCCCCTCAGCCGGCGGGCGCGCTGCCAGGAGGGAGCGAAAGAACGAGGTAACCGAGCGGCCTTTGGTCTCTCGGGCAGAGTAGGACCGGCGCGATGCCGGCACGCCAACCGGCTGCTCCTCCGCCGCTGGAAGCTGGGTGACAGGCTCTGGCTGGGTAACAGGCTCCGGCTCCGCTTTGCGAGCAGAGGCCTTGTCTGCCAACGCCTTGAAATCCTCGGATGCATCCGGCACCCGAAACTCCGTGTTGCCAGAGACCTCCAGCACCACATCTTCGCTGGTCTCCACTCCAATGCCGCCGATGGACTCCAGCGGCGGCTGGAATTCCGCGCTGATGAGTCCAGCCATAGGCTGAACCGTCTCGCCGACACGGGCAGGCTCCTCCGGCTCGGGCTCATGCGCTGCTGGAGCTTGTGATTCGTCAGCCACCGACGCGGCAACGTCAGCCTCCGGGGACGGCGTTTCCGGGACCTCCACCTCGGGGTGCGCAGTTCCCGAACTGGTCTGGCCCAGCTCCATCGCGGCGATAGCCACCGGAAGCACGTCCGCCGGAGAGAGCTCCGGTTCGGCAGTGGCCGTAGCGGGTTGAGGCCCGGGCTCGAGGTCAATCACCTCGAGTGTCGGTGCCGCGGTCTCGGCGGCCTCGGGGCTGGTCTCGGCCTCCTTCTTCCTCGTCTCCAGGCGCCGCAACTGTTCCTGCGCCTCGTCGTTGCTCCGATCCACCGAGACCAGCCGGCGCAGCCAATTCTCCGCCTCGGCGAATTGCTCCAGGCGCTCGTTGATGTCCGCGAGCGACTTTAGCGCGATGACGTTCTCGTCGTCGAGACGCAGCACGTGGGCAAACGCCGCTTCCGCGGCAGGGAGATCACCGAGGTCCTGGTGACAGCGGCCGAGCACGATGCTGGCGGGGATGTAGTTGGGATGCAGCTCCAGCCCGGCGGTCAGCAGTTCGAGGGCTCGAGCGACGTCTCCGTTCTTGCGGTGGACTTCCGCCAGCGGCGCGAAAGTGAGCCCGTGCGGGTTGTCGGCATACCGGCGCTCTAATTTTTCGATTTCGCTGGTGGCCATCGGATCCGGTATTCGAGGTCAGAATCGCTTGGGGAGAAAACAGCTTAGCTCGCTCCGGGGAGTAGGGTGAGATTAGCGGGCGACCCCCGGCGTGTCAACTGGCTAACCAGAATGGCGCCTTGAGGTTCTGTGCCGGCCCGCTTAAGCTTCCTGCTCCTCAGAATACCCCTGGTCGGAGCCCCGAATCACCTATGATGCAAGCCTTTCGTAATGCCGCCAAACCCATCATGGTGGTGGTCGCCATCACCTTCTTTGCCTGGCTGGTTCTTGACCTGAGCGGCATCACCGGCGGCACCGGACTGCTCACCAGCACGTCCGTCGGCAAGGTGAATGGTCAGAGCATCGATGCCCGTACCTATCAGAGCGTCGTGCAGCAGTCCATCGATGCCCGCCAGCAGCAGTCTCAGGGCACGCTCGGTCTGGAAGACTACAAGCAGGTCCGGGACCAGGTCTGGGACCAGATCATCCAGGACCGCGTCCTGAACGCGGAGTACCGCCGCCGCGGTATCCGGGTGAGCGATGACGAGATCGTTCAGGCAATCCGGAACTCGCCGCTCGCCGAGTTCCGGAACGTTCCTGAGTTCCAGACCGACAGCCAGTTCGATCTGGGCAAGTACCAGCGCTGGCTCACGTCAAGCGTGGCTCAGCAGTACCTGCCCAGCCTGGAAGCCCAGTATCGCGGGGAGCTGGAAAGGGCCAAGCTGCTGCGCGTCGTCACCGCGGACGTCTATCTCTCCGACCCCGCGCTGTGGGAGCAGTATCGGGACGAGAACGAGACCGTCAAGGTGGCCTTGACCGCGATCGTTCCCCGCACTGTCGTCCCCGACTCCGCCGTCAAGCTCAGCGACGCCGACGTGGCGGCGTACTACAAGGCGCACCCGGATGAGTTCAAGCGGCAGCGGACCGCCTTTCTCAGCTATGTGGCTCTGCCTCGGGCGACTACGGCCGCCGATACTGCCGCGACCGAAGCTCGTACGGATTCCGCCCGCAAGGAGATCCTGGGAGGCGCGGACTTCGCCGACGTCGCGCGGCGTGAGTCGTCCGACAGCGCCTCGGCGGCCAAGGGCGGCGACCTGGGTGAGTGGACCAAGGGAAGCATGGATCCCGCATTCGACGCCGCGGCATTTGCGCTTCCGCTGAAGACGGTATCCAAGCCGGTGCTCTCCCAGTTCGGGTACCACTTGATCGAGATCACCAGCCGGAAGGGCAACAAGGCCAAGGGCCGCCACATCCTCTTTCCCATCGAGGTCACCGGCAGCCACCGCGACCGGCTCGATGCCCAGGCGGACAGCCTCGAGAGCCTGGCCGCTGAGCGGACCGATCCCGCGGCACTCGACACCGTGGCCCGCGCGCTCAAGCTGACGGTCGGGAAGTCGAACCCGGTCCAGGAGGGCACCAAGGTGCAGCTGGGGCAGTTCGTCGTCCCGGACGCCGGGGTCTGGGCTATGGGGGCCAAGCCCGGTTCCACCAGTCCGGTGATCGAGACCCCCTTCGCCTATTACGTGTTTCGGCTGGATAGTCTGCACCCCGCCGGAGTGCCAACCCTGACGGAGATCCGCCCGGCGGTGGAGCACATTGCCCGCGAGGCCAAGAAATGGGATCTGGCCAGGAAGATCGCAAAGGATTACGTGAAACGAGTCGAAGAGGGGAGCACCATGGCCCAGGCCGCCACCGCAATGAGACTGGCTCATCGGGAATTCGGCCCCTTCAGCCGGGTCAATCCGCCTTTGACGAGCCCAGCTGTCGTGGGCACGGCATTCGGCCTCGACACCGGCCAGCGGAGCGGCATCCTGGATACCAAAGACGGCCTCTATGTCCTGCAGGTAATCACCCACATCAAGGCTGACTCGACCAAGTTCGCGAAGGAGCTGGATGAGTACCGCGCCCGCGCCGTCAACGCCGCACGGCAGGAGCGGGTTCGGAGCTATATCGCCGCGTTGCGGGAGGCCGCCAAGATCGTGGACAATCGGGAGAAGGTGCTGCAGACAGGGCCGGCCCAGGCTCCGGGGTCGTCGTCGTAGGGCGGTAGGTGAGGAGGCGGTGAGAAGAGGCGGTAGCTGAGGAGGCGCAGGACGCTTCCCCTCCTCCCGCCTTTATTTTTACCGCCTCAGTCCTTCCGCCTCTTTATCTACCGCCGTACCGCCGTGCCGCCTTCTACTGCGACAGCCGCTTGGGCTCGCCAGTCGGCGGCGCCGGCTGCTGGGCCGGGTCCGCCTGGCGGGGCGGGAGATTGGCACGCGGCTCGTCATTGCTCATGACGGCCTCTTGGGTTTCCGTAATACTCCGCTTGAACTCCCGGATCCCCTTCCCGATGGAGGCGCCCATCTCCGGCAGCCGTTTGGCCCCGAAGAGGAGCAGGACAACCAGCATGATGACCATGATCTCGGTGAAGCCGAGGTTTCCCACAAGGACCTCCTAGAAAAGCGAACGCGCGATCAGGTACGCCACGAGGACTCCGATCAGGCTCAGGAGGGACACGTGGAGCCCGACCGGCCCCAGAGTGAAGGATATCACCAGCAGGTCGGCGGAGACAGGGCCGAAAGTGGCGGTCCAGGTACTGGTGAAGAACGTCCGGGCCGCGCTGTCAGGAAGGGTCTGGCGCACCAGGGCGTTCAGCGCGCCACCCGCCACGAAGCCGGCGATGAGTACGCCCAGGTAAAACCCGGGCCGGCGTGGGCCGCTCGGCATCAGCGCCTGCGATCAATGACGTAGGTGATGCTTGCCCGAAGCGCCTCACGCGCGGAGGACGGGGGCACGAGGTCGAGCTCCCCCTCGGCGAGTTGGGCCAGGCGCAGGGCTCGTTCCCGGGCATACTCCAGCCCGCCCGCACGGCTGACAGTCATGATGATCTCCGCAATTTGAGAATCACTGGGCTCCGGCGTCTGCAGCAGCCGGGACACCCCGCGACGTTCCGCAGCATCCATTCTGGGGAGTGCCGAGATGAGCGGCAGAGTTACCTTGTGCTCCCGCAGGTCCGAGCCGAACGGCTTTCCGGTTACTGAGGCGTCCTCGGTGTAGTCGAGCAGGTCGTCAACGATCTGAAAGGCCATCCCCAGAGCCACACCGAAGCGCCGGAGCGCCGCGCGCTCCTCCGGCGGAGCCCGCAGCGCGCCGATCTCGCATGCGCCCGACACCAGCGACGCCGTCTTGGCCTGGATCAGAAGGTCGTACTGTTCCTCGGAGAACTCGAGCGGGTCATGGGCCAGCAGCTGCCGCATCTCGCCGACGGTCATGTCGTTGGTCACCCGGCTCAGCACTCGCAGCGGCTCGAGATCGTCCAGGCGTACCAGCTCGATGACGGCCCGCGAGTACAGATAGTCCCCCATGATCACCGAGATCTGGTGACTGAACAGGGAGTTGATCGTGGGCATGCCGCGGCGCAGGACCGAGTGGTCCACCGAGTCATCGTGCACCAGAGTGGCCAGGTGGATCAGCTCGATCACCGCGGCCAGTGAGGTAGCGCGGGGATCCTGCCCCCCGGTGGCTTCCTCAGCCAGGAGCAGCAGCGTGGGCCGGAACATCTTGCCCTGCATCTGGAACAGGTGCGAGTTGACCTCGGTGATCAAGCCGAAATCCGCTTCCACGATCCGCCGGAGCTCCTGCTGTACCCGCTCCAGCCGGGGCCGTACGCCCCGCTGGAGATCAGCCAGGGTGATCGGGGCCGTCTGAAAGCTCATTGCCGTCGCCCCGCAGAAAGTTTCTGCACTCGCTTGCTCAGGTCCATGAAGCCGATATCTACCACCATGGCCCGCTCGTAAGTGGCCATCGCCTCTGCCGCCTTGCCGAGTGCCTCAGATGCGCGGCCCATCCAGTATAGCAGACCGATCTTGGCTTCATCACTGCCCGATACCCCCTCGAGCGCGCGCTTCAGCACCGACTCGCAGGCCGCGAACTGTCCCTTCTCGAAGAAGGCCATGCCCAGCGCCTCGGACGTCCGCAGTCGCCCATCGGGAGACCGGAGAGCCTTCTGGAACTCCCCAATCGCTTCATCCAACAGGCCCATCTCCTTGAAGGCGACCCCCAGATCGTAGTGAGCCTCATAGTCCTCGGAATCCAGATTCTGCTCGATCCCGCGTTTGAACTGTTCCAGAATCTCGTGGAACTCCCGCTGCTCGTCCTGGTCCTGGGGCTCCCGGCGGTTCACCCGCATCCGGGTATCCCGCTGCTTTTCCTCCTCGAACACCATCGAGCCGAGATCCACGAAGTCTCCGCTGGCCTCAACCACAGGCCGCCTTGGGCTCGGGGCCGGGGGCGCCGGCTTGGGCGGCGGCGGGGACGGCTTGGGCGCGGGCTTGGAAGCGGCAGTCGGACTTTGAGGCTGGGGCGGGGGGGCGGCTTTCGGTGGAGCTGGGGCCTCACGCTTGACCTCCGGCGAGGCACCCAGCCGCTCCAGTGCAGCCGCGGCCCGCACATGGTTGGGATCGTGTTCGATGACCCGGCCGTAGACGGCGATGGCCTTGTCCAGGGCCCCGGACTTGGCCAGCGCATCTCCCAGCCCCAGATACGCCTCCAGCAGCGGACCCCGATCCCCTGCCCGGTAGGCGAGCTCGACCCGCTTCTGATGGTAGCTGACACTGTCGGGCGTGAGCTCCACCAGCCGATCTGCCATCTCCGCGGCTCGAGCCCAATCCTCCCGATCCTCAAATCCCGCGAGCGCGAGCTCCAGCTCCTCGGCAACCCGCGAGTCTTCCCCGGCGGCCAGAAGCCCTTCGGCCATGTCCAGGTGGACGTCCGGGTTCTCGGGATCGTCCAGGACCCGCTCTTCCAGGTCGGCCAGTGTGGGCGCGGTCTGCTCTTCCGACTCAATCAAGGGAAGCCCGGCTGTGACGTCAGGTGGGTCCATGTCCACCATGGAATCCAGGGCCGGCTCCGGCTCCCCGGGCATATCCATGACGATATCGGCTTCGGGAGCGGCCCCGAAATCATCAGGAAGGTCGAGCGGGCCCGCCAGATCGGGGGAGTACTCGTAGGCCCCGCCTTGCACCGCGTCCAACTGGATACCGCCGTAGTCCAGATCCGGCGGTTCCTGTCGCTGTATCTCTAACGGTGAATCCAGGTCGAGATCACTCTCGAGCAGCGGATCACCGATGCGCTCCAGCCCCGCGATGGTGTCCGGGTCCACCGCGTCCACCGAGCTCTCCGTCACCAACGGATCGATGATGAGGTCGTCCATCCCATCGGCGGCCAGACTCTCGTTATTGATCAGGCCTTCGGGCACCGCTGGCTCCGCTACAGACGGGGGCGGCGCCTCCCTTACCGGTCGGGGCGGCTCTGGGGGGCGAGGGGAGTCCTTGGGACGCGCGTGTGCGGCTGGATGTTTAGGAGGGGCGCCGAGGTCCACACCAGTATCCAGGAAGATCAGATCCCCTCGACGCGGTCCGCTGGGCGCCGGGGCCGAGGCAGGGGTTACCGGGGGAGCGTGCTCGGGAGCCTCGGGTGCGGCCGAGCTGAGCCGCTCCCGAGCCTTTCGAGCCCCCGCTTTGTCGCCCATGGCCTCGAGATCTTCGGCCATCTTCTCCAACTGCTCCCGTGCCTCGTCCTCTCGGGAGGTAGCCCGCAGCAGCTCCACCAGCATGCTCCGGATCTCCTGGCTCCCGGAAAACTGGTCGGCAAACAGCTTGACTGCCTGGAAGGCCTGATCCAGCTGCCCCAGCGCGTTCATCCGCTCGAGGAACTCGATCAGATTTCGCTTCGACTCGATGACGACATTCTTGCGGGCATGCAGCTGGGACAGCTTGAGGTACGTCTGCGTCCGGCCGGGGTTGACCCTGAGGATCTTGCCGCAGAGCGCTATCGCATTGTTGAAGAAGCCCTGGTCGGCATAGAGGTCGACGGCGCGCTCATAGGAGCGGACCGCTTCCGCCGTGTCGTTGATCTTGAGGTAGAGGTCGCCCACCCGGTTGTACAGCGATAGGTCAGGGGTGGTTTCGGCCCCCGACTCGGCCTGTTGGATGGCCTTCAGGTAGACTTCGATGGCTTTCCGCCAGTCCTCCTTCTGCTCCAGCTTGCGCGCCGTGTCTTTCAGCTTTTCCAGATTCATTCGGCTCGGGCTGAGAAGGGGTAACCGGGGATAAGAGGCGGAGCAATCAAAAGATACCGGGCCGCCAGAGGGGCAGCAAGGCGGCGGGGCAGCGGGCCGCAGGGCGCAGTAGGTGCCTGAAGCGCGACCGCTCAGGCGACCCCGGAATGCACGAGGCTGGGTTCTCTACCGACCCGCTGCCCCGCTGCCCCCCTGCCCCCCTGGATCCAGCTCGCCCTCGGCCACGGCCCTCGCCAGGCGCTCCAGATCGGGCCCTGGAGGCCGGTCCGGCCCCAGCGGCGGCACCGGGGGCGACAGACTCCGGATGCCCCGGTACAGGGCTGCAACGCCCCGTCCGGGAGCCAGCGGGCGCAGGAACTCGAGACCCTGAGCGGCGCAGAGCAGCTCGGCCGCCACTACCCTCTGGGCGTTGGAGAGAATGCGTCCGGCCTTGAAGGCGGACGCCATGCCCATCGGCACGAAGTCCTCCTGGTTGGCATCGGTTGGAATCGACCCGATGCTGGCCGGCATGGCCAGGGCCCGAGACTCGGCCACCAGCGACGCGGCAGTGATCTGCACCATCATCAGGCCGGAGGAAAGCCCCGGGTCCTGGGTGAGGAATGCAGGCAGTCCCTGCGAAAGATCGGGATTTACCAGGCGCTCCACCCGGCGCTCCGCGATTGCCTGCAGGGTCGTCAGGGTCATCGCCAGGATGTCGAGCGCCTGGGCCACCGGCTGCCCGTGGAAGTTTCCCCCCGAGATCACGTCGCCATTGTCGAACACCAGGGGATTGTCGGTGGAGGCGTTGAGCTCCACCGCCGCCGTCTCCTCGGCAAACCGGATGGCGTCAGCCACCGCACCGAAGACCTGCGGGGCGCACCGGAGACTGTACGCATCCTGCACTCGCGGGTCATTCTCCCGGTGTGACTCGCGTATCTCACTGTCCTCGAGCAGGGCACGCATCAGCGCCGCCGCCCGGATCTGGCCCTGATGGGGCCGGGCCTCGTGAATGCGCGGGTCGAGCGGGGCTGGCGTTCCCCGCAGAGCCTCGAGGCTCATGGCGGCGGCTCCCACCGCCGTTCGCCAGAGCACATTGGCATCGTGAACCAGCAGGGCCAGGAGCGCGGTCTGCGCCTGGGTTCCGTTGATGAACGACAGGCCTTCCTTGGGGCCGAATCGGTAGGGCTTGAGCCCGGCTGCGGCGAGCGCTCCTGCGGTTTCTCCCTCGCCCATGAGCGCCAGGCCAAGGTGGCTTAGCGGCGCGAGGTCCCCACTTGCCCCTACGCTCCCCTGCTCCGGCACCAACGGCACCACTCCGGCGTTGAGCATCCCGACCAGGGCCTCGACCAGAGCGGGTTGCACTCCGCTCGTCGGCCGGAGAAGAACATTGGCCCGGAGTAACATGATCGCGCGCACCACGGAACCGGGGAGCGGACTGCCCACCCCGGCGGCATGACTGCGAATCAGGTTGGTTTGGAGCTGGTCCAGCTGGTCTGGAGGTATGCGTACGTTGGCGAGCTTCCCGAAGCCGGTATTGATCCCATAAATGGTTTGTCCGGACTTCAGGGCCCGATCCACCAGCCGCCGGCTCTGGAGCAGCGCGTTCCGGGCGTCTGGGTCCAGCGTGACCCGCGTCCCCGGGAAGCGGGCCACGCGGACCACGTCGTCGATCGTGAGAGATCGGCCATCGAGAACACAGGTTGATTCCGGCATCGCGAGAAGTTGCCGCAGCGGGGGTGCCGATTCAACCCCCACTCCTCTCAGGTACGGCTGTGCTTCTTTGCGACCAGCAGCTCAGGGTTGCCCGGATCGGTCTGGAAAGCCCAGTCCAGGACCAGGAACGTCTGCCCGACATGGGTGACGCGCACGGCACCGAACCGGGCGAAGCCGTCGCCCCCATCCATCTCAAACACGTAACCGAACCCAACCGAGGCCTCGATGGGCGTATCCAGATATGGAGCGCAGCCATCCACGCTCGAGTCCGGGGTACAGACAGCCAGGTCGATGCTGGTGAGGTCCTCGACCGGAACTGGTCCGTAGGGCTCGACGCCGGTGCCGGCCCGCACCGGGGCCAGGAGGAGCGCCCCGTCCACTGGATCCCGCTCGACCGAGAAGTCGATATTGGACGCGGAGCCGGCCCGGACGAGACCGAGCTCATTGTCCTGGACCTGCTGGTCGCTGTTGAGATCATCCCAGAAGCGGAAACCACTTTCCGCATCCTGGGTCTGACGCGCGAAGAGCACCACGTTGCGGCTATCCGGCCGGGGGGTGTCCGAGACCGTCGCCGACCGGGCACTTTCGGCCCCGTTTTGCGACGTTGCGCTGACCGCAAAGCAGCGGGGGACTCCATTGACCAGCGCCCCTGCCACGAACTCGGGGGCGACCGTGGTTCCTTCCAGCCCCCAGGACGTACCGCAGGTGCCAACGTCGAGGTCGTAGGAGGTGCTGTAAACCCGGTAGCTCTCGAAGTTGGCGGGATCCGAGGTGTACGAATTGTCGGTCCAGGAAAGCGCCACGGCCCGGTCGAGAGTCGTGCTCACCACGGACGCCGGAACGTCCGGCGGTATGCCAGGATTGGTTTGATCGGAGGAGCATGCCGCGATCAGAACGAGTACGACCGGCGTCCACCAGCCCCGCATAGCTGTGCTCCAGTAAGGGATTTCCAGCAGACTTGGCAGATCGCGTGCCAGAGGGCAGGCGGACAGCGGGGCGGCGGGACAGCAGGGCAGCGGGGCGGCCCTGTCCCCACCCGAGGACACCCTTACCGTTCGAATGTCGTCTGGTTGTAGTCGAACTTGAGATCCGGCAGATCGGTCAGGTAGATCGAAAAATAGAATGCAAAGTTCCCATTGGCGTTTCGCAGGAAATTGAAGCCGGCGCGCCACTCATGAAGCTGTCGTTCCAGTCGGACCGACTGCGACTCGAACTTGCTGTCGGTAATGTTGTATAGAGATCCCCACGAGAGGTTCCAGAACGGGGTCGGGGAAAAATTGGTGTTGAAACGCAGGCTCTGCTGATTCCTCTGGACCACCGTGGGATCGGGCCTGGTGCGGGACAGAGTATAGTCGAAATTGGCCGAGAAGCCGCGGCCACCGGAGAAGGGCTCCATGCCGCTGTTGTAAAATGATTTCCTTCTCAGCCGGTCAGCTTGCTCCCCATTCGGCCCCTCGTTCCGCTCCGCCGCTGTCCGCGCCTTCCCGCCCAGCCCGAAGATCGAGCCGATGCTGCGAAACGTGTTCCCCGAAATGGCAAAGCTGGCGCTCACGCTGCTCAGGAAGGGCTTGAACTTGGTGCCATCGACGCCGATGGGACCGTCCCAGAGATCGTGGGTCAGGCTGAGGGTAAACTGGGAGAGCAGGTCGCTGAGAAACGAGTTGGTGACGGACTCCGTGGTCCAGCCGGTTCGACCGGCCTTCTTGGCTTGTTCGAAGTCGTAGCTGATCGGGCTGGTGTTGATGCTCAACACCCGGAACTTCCGGGGCTCGACGCCCTCGACCTCGGCTTCTCCGCGCCTGGTCTTGGCCTTGGCCTCGAAGGTCTGGGAGAGGGTCATGCTCACCGTCTGAGTGGCATCACTTCGCAGCTGAAACGGCCGGCCCGGCTCCGCGATAGCGCGGGCGTACGCTTCGGGGACGCTCGCGGCGGGCGAATAATTCCAGCTGAAGGTGGGTGAGAGGCTGTGACGAATCCGGCTAGCGAACCCGAAGCCGGGGAAGAACGCGAACAGCGTCGGCGATGCGGTGGCCGAAAAGCGAAATCGCTTACCCTGCCGCACGAAAGCACCTCCGGTGTTCCGGTTCCGGAGCGCGAACGGCCCGCTGGTCGTGTTGGCGATACCGACTGCGGGCTGAAGTTTCCAGGAGCCACGGAAGAGAACCGGCAGGTTGATCCCGGTATCCCAGTCGATCCCGGTCAGGAAATCCCCCAGAAAGTTGCGGAAGACAGTGATGGAATCGGTCGGGTCCGGCGTGCTGGGGTCGTCGACCTGAAAGGTGACCGAGTCGCGCCCGGTGGTCCTCTGGTCGGTCACGCCGATCGAGTTCTGCCAGTTGAAAGACCCGAATCGAAGCGGCGTGTCCAGATTGAACGCAGTTTCCCGGCTGCTGCCGGTCTGGGTCACCGTGTCGAGCGCCCCGCCGGGAAGGATCACCACGATCGGATTCAACGGGGTCTTGGAGCTGGTGTTGTTGGTCAGGCTCATCCCGGGCGACCAGGTGATGTTCGAGCCCAGGTCGATCGACGCGGGTGAGACCGTCAGGGCGGGAAGCAGCTGCTGGACGCTACCGTCGGAGAGACTTTGCCGCCGATTCCCTCCGAGGGTCACGGTTCCCCAGCCGTAGCGCTTGGAAAAGTTCAGCGAGCTGGTGATCTGCTGGGTATTGAGCAGCGGATCGATGGCGTTGCGCTCAAGAATCGTGGTATTGCTGACATAGTTGAGGTTGAGATTCAGACTGGTGGAAAGGTCGAACGTCTGCTGGTGATCCCACCTCAGCGTCATGGACGATCCGCCCCCGGTCTGCTGCTGCTTGCTGTACGCCACGGAACCGCTGACGAAGCGGTTGAGCCAGTTGTACTGGCCACCGATTCCATACTGCAGGTAACGGTTGGAGTACCAGTCGAGTCGGCCGGTGAGGTCGATGTAGTCGTTGGGGGCCCAGTAGTACCCGATGTTGGTGACCTGCCGGTTATAGGACCGGTTGGGTCGCACCAGGTCGTTGAAGCCGAACTGGGGCACCAGAATCCCCGAATGCCGGCCCGGCCGCATGTCCTGAAAGATGAACGGCAGCCAGAGGATGGGGACGTCGCGGATATAGAGCACCACGGGCCGGGCCACCAGGACGCTCTTCGAGACCCACTTCACCTGGCGGGCGGAAAAGTGATAGTGGGGCACCGGCAGATCGCAGCTGGTGATCTCAGCCGACGCCGCATAGATCCGGTTGGAGCTGGAGTCCTGCGAGACGTTTCCTCGCAGGAACCACACCGTCGAGCCCTCCGTGAAGTTGGTCAGCGCGTCGGTGATGACCCCTCGGCGGACGCAGGTGTCATAGCGAATACCCTGCCCCACCATCACCTGCCCCCGGTCGAACAGCTTGGGCTCCCCCGACGCATCCAGGAGACAGCTCGCGCTGCGGTAGGTGATGGTGTCTGCCTCCAGGATGGAGCCCCGCCGCTCGGTGAGTGCCTTCCCCTGCAGGAAGACCCGCTGATCCTGGACGAAGACGGTGGCCGAGTCGGCGCTGTACCGGGTAGCCTGATAGCCGGACCGGCCCAGAAGATCGGTGATGATGGAATCGGGCTCGGCAAAGGTGCGGGACGGAGCGGTCGGAATGCCCAGACGCTTGGCAGTCGCGGTGTCCAGCGGCTGGCCGGCGGTGACCCGCGCGGAGTCCCTGGCCAGGCGGGTGGAGTCGCGCAGCGAATCCGCCCGGGTGATGGGCCTCCGTTGCCCGGAGGGTACCTGAGCCTCGGCCCTCGTCCCTAGCAATGAAAGCAGGAGGATGAGACCGAGCGTGCCCCCCGCGAGCCGCCCCTTGGCCCGCCGGCGGCTGATCACCACCGATCCGGCAAAGCCGATCTCGTAGAGCAACAGGAGCGGCACGGTCATCATGATCATCGAGAGGACGTCGGCCCCCGGGGAGAGCACCGCGCCGGCGATGAAGGACAGGACGACGGCGAAACGGCGGAACCGGTTAAGGTCGGACGGTCCGATCACCCCCAGCCAGGACAGGATGATGATCACCAGCGGCAGCTCGAACGAGATCCCGAGCGCCATCGTCACCTGCATGACAAAGCTGAAGTACTTGTCATAGGTGATGAACGGCGCGATGGCCTCGGTCTGAAAGCTGAACAGTACCCGAAGCGCCTGAGGAACCACGAACAGATAGGCGAGGGTCACCCCGCCGAGGAAGAGGAGGAGCCCTACGAAGAGCGAGGGGACCAGCGCCCGCTTCTCCCGCGTGTAGAGCGCGGGGGCCAGAAAGGCCCAGGTCTGCCAGAGAATGATCGGTGAGGCCAGTACCAGGCCCAGCAGTAAGCCCAGCTTGAAGACAATCATCACCGGCTCGGTCGGACTGAGCACGACCAGCTTGCCGCCGGTGAGATACGGCGCGATGGGGCGTTTGAGCAGATTGACCAGCTGGAAATGCTGAACCGCCCACAGCCCGGCGGCAGACCCGAGAATCACGGCGGCGAGCGACCGGAGTATGCGGGAGCGCAGTTCCTCGAGATGATCGAGGAAGGGCATTTCCCCAGGAGTGCCGGTCATAAAGCGGGCGACGCCCGGGCTTAGCGCCCGAGCGCCTTCAGTCGGTCTCGAGCGAGGGCCGCTTCGTCGGATTGGGGGTACTTTTGGACCACCCGCTGATAGGCCTCCCTGGCCTTCTTCGATTCCTTACGCCGCTCGGCCACCAAGCCAAGGTTATAGAGCGCCGAGGCGGCGCGACTCGAGGTGGGGTGCTTCTGGATCACCTGGTCGTAGTAGTAGGCGGCCGAGTCCGGGCTCTCGGCCGCGAAAGTCTGCCCGATGAAGTAGAGCGCATCACCCGCCCGCGCGCTCGTCGGATAGTTCCGCAGCATCTCGCGCAGTCCCTGGCGCGCGGTGGAGGTGCTGCCCCGCCTCAACTGGGCCAGCGAGGCCTCGTACATCTGATCGGCGGACGCGGCCGCGGCAGACGAGGCGGTGGGCGTGGAGGTGTCGCCTGGCGCGGTGGACGATATCTGCTCGCCTCTCGCCTCGAGCTGCGTGCGCAGCTCGCTCAGGCGCTGCTGGCTCTGGCCCGTCAACTCCTGGAGCTGCACCAGCTGCTGCTGGATGTTGTACAGATCGCTCGCGAGATCACCCCGCAACTGGCTGACGGCCTTCCGGCTGGAGGTGAGCGAGTCCATCACCCGCTGCTGGATTTGGATCACCTGGGTGAGCTGAGCCGCGCGAGCAGAGTCCCGGCGAGTGGTCTCCGCCTTGAACAGGGCAACATCATCCTGCACCTGCTGGATGTCGCCCTTGGTTACGCAGCCGCCGAGGCCCCCCAGGACCCCGGCTCCCAGAATCAAGGACCGGGGGATCGAGTATTGCGGTCTCACTGCGGCGCGGTGAGGTTGTCGCCGCCCGATGTGACTTCGAACTCGTCACGGCGGTTCTGGGCAAAGGCGGTCTCGTCGCTACCGGGGTTGAGCGGACGCTCCTCACCATAGGAGATGACGTCGAGCCGTGCGCCGTCCACGCCCTTGTTCTCGAGATACCGCTTGGCTGCGGCCGCACGGCGGTTCGCCAGCGCCAGGTTGTATTCATCGGATCCGCGCTCGTCGGCATGACCGCTGATCCGGAGCTTGACCTTCGGGTTGGCGTTGAGAACCAGCGCCTTACGGTTCAGGGTTGCCTGGTCGGCCGGGCGCACGGTTGCCTGGTCGTAATCGAAGTTGATCATGGCAGCCAGATCCGCCGCGACGGCGCGCGAGCGCTCGGCCGCTTCCCTTGCCATCCGCTCCCGCTCCATCCGCTCCCGATCAGCGCTGTCATCGACCGGCGCCGGCGGAGCGGGTTGTTCAGCGGGAGTCGCTTCGGGCGCGGGTTCCTCAGGAGCGGACTTACCGCCGCAGGCACCGGTGAACGCGGCGGCAGTCAAGAGCATCAGCAGAGAAGGTGGGCGCATCATTACTCCACAATCATGGGTTAGGAACGATGGTGGTACGCCCAAGCCGGCGCGACCACGACGGAAGCCGAGCGGTGTCTGGGCTGGCCAGCTGCCGTACTCGGCCGGTTTCAATGTCTACGATCCAGATCTGACGACGGCCGCTTCGATCGGAGATGAAAGCGACATGCCGGCCGTCGGGTGCCCAGGTGGGGTCTTCATTCCGGCCCGACGACGTGAGCTGCCGCACCCGGCGCCCGGAAACGTCGACCAGAAAAATTTGCGGGCTCCCGGAGACCTCCCGGTGGAATACGACACTGGCACCGTCAGCGGACCATTCGGGACCATTCGAGCTTCCCGTAGCCCCAAAATCGAATGGCGCCAGCAACTCCTGGTCGGTTCCATCCGCCGCCATCACGTAGAGCTGAGGCGGTCCGGCCCGGGTGGAAATGAAGGCGATGCGCCGCCCGTCTGGCGAAAACGTTGGGCTTAAGTTGTCCGCGAAGCGTCCTACGGTCAAGCGTTGCGCGCAACACCGCTCGGTGACGTTGGCGGTGTAGATGTCGGTGCCACGCTCGTCCGAGTGCGCGAATGCCAGGGTGCGGCCGTCGGGCGAGAATGCAGGAGTGATGTTGAGCGCGGTCTGCGAGCCCGGGACCACGAAGGTAGCTTCACTGGAAAGGGTCTGCACCACGATGCCGCCGCGTCCCTCACCCAGCAGGGTGTACGCAATCCGCTGGCCGTCGGGGGACCAGGCCGGCGAGAGCGACGTCTGACCCGCTGGCGTCACCGGTGTCATATCGTGCCCATCGCTGTCGGCCCGGTAGACTCGGCCTCGGGAGACGAACAGCATCCGGCTCGCTGCCGCTCCCGATGTTCCGCTGGCCCACCGCGTAATCTCGTCCGCCAGCCGATGGATCTCGAGGCGATCATCGGGGTCCGACGAGAGGGACGAGGTCTGCTGGTTGCGCAGCTTGCCTGCGTTCACGTCGTGCAACCGGGCGGTGACACCCCCGGGAGTCGGGCTCAGCTCCACGGCAAACTCCGCCCCCAGGCCCTTGTAGAGCTGGTAGTTCACCGGTCCCGAGGGGGTGACGCCCGTGCCCGTGGCCGCTGGCGGCGAGTCCCCCAGCGTGATCATTTCAAAACGATCGCTGTAGTCGAGGTCGCGCTGGACAATGGCGCGAACCGAATCCAGGCCGGGACCTGGAAGCACGACCAGACCCGGTCTGACGCCCGGACGGTAGTCCACGCCGACTCGCACGCCCTGGTCCACCCGGGTCGTATCCTGAGCGGCGAGCGTTCCGCCGGCGGCAAACATCGCGAACAGCAGGAAAAAGAATCGTTTCATCGCGTTGGCTTGAAGTAGAAGCTGACAGGCAATACGTCTGCCTCCCACCCGTCAGGTAGCTGGCCGAAGGCTCGGCTGTTTCCCGCCGCCTCGATGGCACCCTGGGCGTCGATGTCAAATGCGAAGCTACCCGAGCGGGTGACGAAGTGAATATCCCGCACCGACCCGTCCTTCAGGATGAGGAAGCTGATCTCGGCAAAGTTGCTCTGCTTGGCGGAAGCCCGGTCCCACCGCTGGTAGACCTGAGTTACGATGTTGCGCAGATACTCAGGAAACGGAAAAGCCAGGCCAGGCGTCTTGATCGTGGCAACATCCTTCCCGGTGCTCGGGGTCTCGCCCGGCGCCGGTGCCACCGGGGCCGCGGTCTGGGGAGACGGCTCTCGCTCACTCTCCACCGGTGGTGGCTTGGGTGCAGGAGTCGGTGGCGTCTTGACTGGCTTGGGTGGTTTCGGCGTCACTGGCGCCGGCTTGTCCTTCTGCGGCGGCGGCGGCTTCGGTGGGGGAGGCGCCGGCTTCTCCTCCGGAGGGGGAGTCGGCAGCGCTTCCCGGGCCAGCCGCTGTTTCGTCGTCGGCGCCGGCGCCGCAACCAGGTCCACCGCGTAGGACGGCGGCGAGGCTTTCGTTGGCTTTACCGCTGCCATGAGAAAGGCGATCGCGGCGGCGTGCACCGCGAGTGTCCCGACCAATCCTGCGGCCCGGCCCGGCGTTTCATTGGACGGCCGGATCCTCATGGCGATTCTTCCTCCGCGGCCACAAGCCCCACGTTCTGTACCCCCGCGGTGCGGATTATGGCGAGGACACGCACGACCTCACCGTAGGGCACCCGGGCGTCCGCCTGGAGATACACCCCGGTCGGCTTCCGGGTCGCCACCAGCGAGCGGAACGTCACCCTGAAGTCGCTGTAGGACACCGGCGTCTGGTCAACGTAGATCCGTCCGTCGCGATTGACGGACACTACCATCCCCTCTTTGGGGGAGAGCGGACGGGCCTGGGCGCGGGGAAGCTCCACGTCCACGCCCCCTTGCATCATCGGTGCCGTAATCATGAACGTAATCAGCATCACCAGCATTACGTCCACCAACGCGGTGACGTTCACGTCCGCCATCAGGGGAAGCTCGCCCCGCTGACTGCCGAGTCCCCCACCGAGTGAAGCCATTTAAACCAGCCCTTCCCGGGCCATGGTCCCGATGAGCTCGTTGGCAAATCCCTCGAGCTCACCGGCAAAGAGACGGACCCGGTTCACGAAAAGGTTATACGCGATCACCGCGGGGATGGCGGCCAGCAGGCCGCCGGCCGTGGCGACCAGCGCTTCCGCCACGCCGGGTGCGACAGCCGAGAGATTGCCCGATCCCTTCGAGGCGATGCCGATAAATGCGCTCATGATGCCGAAGACCGTTCCAGTAAGCCCGAGCAGGGGACCCACGGACCCGATAGTCGCCAGCCAGGGAATGTAGTGTCCCAGCAAGTCTCGCTCCGCCGCGACTTCCTTGCCGAGCACCATCTTGAGGGCTTCCAGCTGGGTCATGCTGAGCGAGCTACGATCGGCGTCCCGGTCCTCACGCAGCGCGCCGGGACGGAGCTCGGAATAGAAGGTGATGGCCTCGCGGAAGAGACGGTTATAGGGTGACGGCGGCAGCTTCATGACCGACTTGTAGGCATCCTGAAGACGGGTGGCGCGCTCCATCTCCTTGAAGAACCGGTCAGCCTGCCGGTTGAGCTTCCGGAATTGCCACCATTTCAGGATGATGATGAACCATGAGACCAGCGAGAAAACCGTCAGGATCGCAAGGACGACCTTGGTCTCAGGGCTGGCGGAGAGCACCAGCTCGAGTGACGACTGCGGAGTCGCACCGCCGGCTTGCAGGATCACCTCGCCTCCTTTTTGAACCAGTCAATCAGCTCCCGCAATCCGTCCTCGAAAACGTATTGGGGAGTCCAACCCAGGACTTTCCTGGCCTTCGCTACATCGAGCGCGCTGCGGAGAAGCTCGCCCGGACGGGGCGGGTCGAACTGGAGCTCCGGCTTTCGCCCCAGAACCTGGCCCACCGACGCAGCCAGGTCGAGCACGTTGCGTTGCACCGACGTGGCGATGTTGAAGGCCGGCCCATCGAACTCGCCGTCCTGGCCGATCGAGACGGACGCAGCCAGAACGCTCGCCCGGGCAACATCCTTCACGAACACATAGTCCCGGGTCTGGCGGCCGTCTCCGAAGATCGTGAGGGGCTGACCGGCCAGGAGCCGGGACACGAAGATCGACACGACCCCTGCCTCGGACTTGGGGTCCTGCCGGGGCCCGAACACGTTGGCGTACCGGAGCGCGATGCCGTCGAAGTCCCGCAGGGCCGCCAGCGCACGCATGTAGTACTCACCCGCGAGCTTGCTCACGCCATAAGGCGAGACCGGGAGCTTGGGGGCGGTTTCCGGGGTGGGGATCACCGTGGGATCACCGTAGACCACTCCCCCACTACTCGCAAAGATCACCCGCCCTACCCCTCCCACCCCCGCTCCCTCGAGCAGGTTGACGAAGCCCACGACATTGATGTGGCTGTCGAACGAGGGGCGATCCACCGATACCCGCACATCGATCTGCGCGGCGTGGTGGTTGAGCAGGTCGAAGCGTCCGGTGGCGAGCGTCTCCCGCGCCTCGGGGGACCGGATATCGGCCCGGACGAATCGCGCGCCTTTGGGTACGTTCGATTCCGGTCCCCGGGACAGGTCATCGAGTACCACCACCTCCCATCCCTCGCGTAAATACGCCTCAGCGATATGAGAGCCGATGAACCCCGCACCGCCCGTAACCAATACCCTGCCGCTCATGCGACGCGTCTCGGCATCCCGATCTCCAGCAACCGGTTAGTGAAAAGGACCTCATCTGTGGAGCGCCCCGCAATATAGATGGGGGCCGGGTGGAGGGAACCGCGGGACGGTGGGACGGTGGGACGGTGGGACGGCAATATAGACATGAACCTTGTCACCCTGAGCAGAGCGAAGGGGCCGGAACCCAAATCAGGTTCCGACCCCTTCAACATTTCCAGATGCTTTGCTGTCCCGCTGTCCCGCCGTCCCGCTTACGACGGCAGTTTCGCGACCTGGGTCACGTCGGTTCCCGGCGGGATGTCCGGGGAGATGACGTTGAGCACCACAGCGGTGGCGGTGTGATCTCTCACGTGAACGATCTGGAGCGTCGCCATCAGCTCGTTGACCCGGAGCGTCCCATCGGCGAGCCGCTCTGGGCGGCGGCGTACCTCGAAGAGGTCGCCACGCGCGACACCCTCGTCGCGGCCCTTGTCGATGAAGACCACCATCTGCGGTTCCTTCAGCTCCTGGCGGCCCAGGCCGCCGATCATCGACCCGCGAACGCCGTCGGCGATCGGCACGGCACGTGCGCCCACACCGGCGGTGAAGCCCTCGGCCGGCAGGATCCGCTGGCCGTTCCGAATGGGGCCGTACATGGCCACCACGCTGGCCAGGTAATGATCATCGACCGCCTCCGTGACCTGGACCAGGCCGGTCGGCGCCACGATCTGACCGAAGGGATCGATCTCCCTGCCGAGCTGCAGCGCCAGCAGCGTGTCGCCGACTTCGTAGGTGGCGCCCCGTGGCGCGGTCACGATGATGGAGGTATAGGGCAGCGCGTTGGCCCGATTCTGGGTGGACCTGATCTGCTGTGGGGTCACCGGTCCCAGCACGCGGCCATAAGGCAGGCGCTGGTTCTCGGTCAGGAAGCCCGAGGAGTAGAACTCGCTCGGGCGAAGCGGACGGTACGGCTGGTCGGTATAAGCCTTGAGAATCTCGGCCACCGTACGGGCGCGAGCGGTCTGAAACAGCGGCGCGCGATCGTCGGATTCGGTTTCGGCCAGCGACTGCTGCTGTGGACCGCGGGCGAGCGTCTCGCTGGAATCGTCCCCCCCAAGCATCGGCGTGGTGTCGGCCGGCTGGGACGGAAGCGGCGTCTCCATCGTAGGAGCGTTGGCCACGTTGTCGGCAGCGGGAACAGCGGCGACGTTGTCGCTGGGAGCGATGCGCAGCACCTCACCCGGATAGATCCAGTGAGGATCTTCCACCACGTCGGTGTTCAGCCGGTAAATCCCGGGCCACAGGAAAGGATCCTTGAGATACAGTTGCGCGAGATCCCAGAGCGTATCGCCCTTGCGCACGGTGTGCGACTGGGGCAGCGGCTCCTGTGCCAGCACGGTGGCAGGCACCACCAGGGTCAGAGCGGTCAGCCAGCCCAGGGCTCGGACCCGGCGGGGTGAAGGCTGCCGGCTCGGACTGCAGGAAAACTTACGCGGCATCGGGATCTCCCAGCGGCGTCGCTGTCTGGTGAGGAACGAGGACTCGGTCGGACGCGAAGTATCTCGGGCCCCGAGTTGCAAAATCAAAGCCACTGCGAAGCAGCTTCAACCTCGGCTCTTAGTCCTCTGTCAGAAAAGGAGTTACCCGGTGTGGGAGGACGCCGGTCCGGGACGGAAGAGGTCTGGCGATCGGCGGGAGAACGGGCTATCAGCGGGGCTGCGGGGCAGCGGGGCAGCGAGGCGGTGACCGCACGGCTGCCCTGTTATTCCTGCCCCACGGCCCCGCTGCCCCGCCTAGAACGGCAGGTCGTCGTCTTCTGCGTCGAGCGCCTCGGGGAAGTCGTCGAACGACTCCTTGCCCTTGGGCGCGGCTGCACCCGCCGCAACCTTGCTCGGAGCCGAGAACGTTTCGCTGCCCTCTCCCTTGCCCGACAGAAGAATCAGCTCCCGCCCGTTGATCTCGGTGGTGTAG